>NZ_JAKMQS010000004.1:0-135456 GCF_025771685.1 Campylobacter sp. IFREMER_LSEM_CL2194 | reverse complement strand
AAAGCAGAAAACGGGATACAGGAACAAGTGCGGTATCGTGGGCTCGGAGGTGTGGAAAAGAAGAGAGTTGAAAAGAAATTATTATATTTGATAGTTTTTTGGCTATTTTTCAATATTTTTATAACTTTTTTATCACTTTTGTATTTTTTGTGTTATCATATTCTCATCACAGATAAAAATTAAATGTAGGTTATGGGGGGGGGGATATGAAAAAAACATTTTTACTTGTTTTACTCATTCACACTTTTCTTTTTTCTCAAATAATGATTTTAAAAAATCAAGATAAAATCATTATAGACAACAATCAAACTCTTGCGGTTAATAGCTTAAGTCAAGCTAAAGATCATAACAATATTGATCTAAAAGTTAAAAAGCTATTAGAAGAAAAACCAAAGAAAGATTCTAATCTTAGTAAAGAAGATGAAGAATTATCTAATAAGGTTATTAATGTTATTCAAACTATTGGTGATGCTTATAATGCAGAAGATAGTAAAGAAAGAGAAGAAATCGTTAGAGATTTAGCAAGCAATTATTTAAGCTTACAAGCTAATACTTTAATCCAAGAATATTTACATGCTCTTAATCACTCCATTAATAGTGAGTTTAATCTAAACTATAATGATAGAGGTGGTTTAAGTGGTAATGCTAAAGTTCTTTTACCTATTATGAGTGAAGATAATCCAAAAGTATCTTATTTTTTACAAAGCGGTATAGGTGGATATGATAATAATAGAATCATAGGTCATTTTGGTGGTGGTATAAGATATTATCCTAATGCATTAGCATTAAACAATTCAGGAAATATCATGCTAGGATTAAACTTAGTTTATGATCATGATTTTAGTAGAGAACATAAAAGAATGTCTTTGGGCTTTGAAAGTATGCTAGATACATTAGCTTTCCATGCTAATATTTATCAAAGACTAAGTGATTGGATTAATAGTTATGATTTTAAAAATACTAATAATGATCTAACTTTTTTAGAGCGTCCTGCTAATGGTTGGGATATGGGTGTTAAATATGCTTTTCCTTCTATGAGCAATGTAGCTGTTTTTGCTAATATGAGTAAGTGGTATGGAGAAAAAGTAGCTCCATTTGGCAATGTAAGCTGCTTTGAAGATTTAGAAAAAAATCCTTTAGTGTATGAAGGAGGTATTATTTATTCACCTTATCCAGCATTAACTTTTTCGCTAAGCCATAAAAGAAGTAATGAAAGTGATAAACAAGGTACAAATATAGCTATGAATTTTAATATACCTTTAGACAAAGATGCCCTCAAACATGCTTTTGATCCTAAATTTGCAGGTATAAATAATACCATTGAAGGCTCTAGAACCAATTTTATATATAGAGATTATTCTATGGTGCTTGAGTATAAAGCTATTAACAATGCTTATCATATTTCTTATTGTGGAAATTTAGGGGATAATACTCATTGTATTATGCTAAAAAATGGTTTTAACCAAGCAGTTAAAAATGTTGCTATGAGTGTAACTCCTGAACAAAAAAGTGTAATCTTAAAGAATGGAAATCATTATATTACTGATGGTAATGGAAAGGTTTTTGTAAAAATAATCCATGCTTATGGAGTCCATCAAACCAATTTAATTGCTAAAGCAGGGAATGCTCAAGAAAGTTTTCCTATTACTATTATAGCTCCAAAAGGAGACTTTAGAATATTTGCCAAACCTTCTAATATACAAAGACATGAAAAATCTCTAATCACATTTGCAGGAAGTGATTTAGCAAGTGATTTAGACATAAATTGGAAATTAATTGGCAAAGGAAGTTTGGAAAAAACTCCAAATTCAGATAAAACTGATAAAGATGGAAATTCAAATATCATCTATAAACCTGATGCAAATATGAAAGATAAAGAAAAAGCAACAATCATTGCTAATGTATTAGGAGTTACTTTAAAAACCTTTGTTCAAATAGCAATTTATGGAGATAATGATATTATCTTAGATAAAACCACTATAGGCAATAAAGAAAAAGCTCATGCAAGTTATAAAAACTTAAAAGCTAATTCTACAAAAGTTAAATGGAGCATACAAGGAGATAATGCTTTATTTATTGATAAAGATAAAACCACTAAAGAGCTTAATTTAATAGCTGATGAAAAGGGTGAGAGCAATGTAGAAATCATAGGACTTAGCGGAAATGAAAAAGTAAAAATCATTGCTAAGAATATGAGCGATGAGTTAGTAAAAGAAAAAAGTAAAGTTTTAGAAATTAAAAATTATACAGCTACTATGGAGCTTCCTACTGGAAAAGATCCTGTGACTCATCAAGACTTTGAAAAAGGAATGATTGATTATAAAAGCGACTTTGAAGTAAAACTTAAATGTTTAATGCCAAAAACAAAAGTTTCATGGAAAGCTAAAGATATACAAAGCAATAAAACTTTAAGAATTAACAATAACAAAGAAAGTACAGCCGATGATAAAGGTGAAAGTAAGGTAGTATTTGAAGGAGTAAAAGATTTTAGTATTAAAAGATTACAAATCATTGCTACTTATCATCAAAGCACAGCTAGTACTCAAGAAGTAAGTGGAGAGATCAAACTCCACCAATATACCCCAAGCATTAATTTTAGTAAAGATAAAATCCATGCTTATGAAAGTGAAAACATCAAAGCTTTAAAAGATCCAAAACTTGATCATGTTGAAGTAACTTTAAAAAGTGGTAAACCTAATGAGAAAGTAGAATGGAATATAAAAGGAGACGCTACTTTAAGTAATCAAGAAGCAGTATTTAATAATAATGGTGAAGCTAAAGCAACTATTACTTCTAAAGCTCCATTTAAAGCTAATCCTATTATTAGTGTAAATACTATGGGTAAAGATTTAAGTAAAGAATTACCTTATGAATCGAAAACTTATACTCCTAAAATAGAATATCCGAGTTTTAAAGCTCAAGCAAAAACTATAGATTATATAGATGATTTTAGCATTAAAGTAAGTGGCTTATTACCAAATTCCACTATTGATAAAATTACTGGAAGTAATGGAGTAAAAGCTAAAAAAGACAGCTTTAATGTTAATGATAAGGGTGAAGTTGTTTTAGAGTTTAGTAGTATTGGTGATTTTAGTGTTAAAGAAACCAATATAAGTTTTTATTATGTTGAGCATGTTGGAGAACAAAAAGTAGAATTTAAATTAGATCCTATTAGGTTTTTTGAGTATAAACTATTTTTTAGAAATCTTCCGGATGTTATCGAAAGTTCAACTATAATACAAATTCCTTTATATGGTGGGAAAGAAGGTGTTAAAGTATCATGGGGTTTAAGTGGAGATGGTGTTATAAGGAAAATGGATGATAAATTTGATAAAGATGGCTGGGCGTCAATGACGATTGATACAAAATCTCCTTATGAAAAACAATTAATTATTAGTGCTGAAGCAATGAATCAAAAGATAAGCAAGACGATTGCTTTTAAACATCATGTTTATACTCCTCAAATAGAATATCCTAGCTTTAAAGGACAAGAAAAAACCATCGATTATGAAAAAGATTTCAATATCAAGGTAAGCGGATTAAAACCAAAATCTTCAATACAAATAATAGATCCACATTCTGCGATTCCAAAAAAAATGTCTTATGTTACAAATGAAAAAGGTGAAGCTGTTTTGGAATTTTACAAAGTTGATAATTATCATATCAAGTCTTTAAGTTTTTCAATTAAATATTATAAAGACTTTGCCAAAATGGATACAGTCAATGTACAACTTTATCTTTATCAATATATTCCTAAATTTATAGATTCTCCTGATTTAATCACAGGAAAGGTTGGAGAAAAAACAACATTAACTGTAAAAGATGGAAAACCAAATACTAAAATAGAATGGGATGTTTATGGAGATGCTAATATAGTTGAATCAGATAAGACTTTCAACGAGCAAGGAATAGCAACAGTTACTATAATATCTAAAACTCCTTTGTATACTGATCCTGTAATTAAATTTGTATATTGCAGTGGCTATTCTGATTCTAAAAAATTATTTTATGATTTTACACCCAATGTAATATACCCCAATTCAAAAGGCCAGGAAAAAAGCGTCATAGAAGGAATGCCATTTGTTATAGATTTTGAAAATTGTGGCCCAAGAACTAATATATTTATTGTTTCAGCCTATATAATTCCTTACTCACAAGATATAAAAGCAGACGATAACGGACATGCAAGCGTAACCTTCAAAGGAGTTAGTGCTAAAGATATAGGGGATCATTTTTTCACTCTAAAATATGGGTACATAAAAAATAGAACAAAAGGCTCTGGTATTTCCTATAATACAACAGAGAAAATTAAAATTTTAGATTGGCACTAGCATTCTACACACCTTTTGTTTATATACAAGGGTGTTAAATACTTTTCTTTAATAAATTTCTTAATTTAATTTGCAAAAATAACACTCTAGTGGTGTCAAGGGGGAGACTTGAACTCCCGACCTCCGGCTTATGAGACCAGCGCTCTAGCCAGCTGAGCTACCCTGACATAAAAAAGAAGTTAAAATTATACTTTATTTTGCTTAACATTTTATAAAACATTTATTTTATAAATTTTTCAACTTTTTTGTGATAAAAATATGAAATTATATTAGAAAGGATTTTTATGCAAATAAGCTCAAGCTATAACAATGCTTTTTATACACAAAATCCTTATCAAAACAAAGACAAAGAAGAAATCAAAAAAAACATTTCTGAAAAAGAAAATCCACAGCAAACAAAAGAAAATAAAAACAATCAAGAAAAAGAAGAAAAAACTCAAAAAATCAATGGTAAAGACTTAAGCGCTGAAGAGGTAAAACAAGTACAAGAACTTGAAAAAATCGACAGAGAAGTAAGAGCTCATGAAGCAGCCCACCAAGCAGCTGGTGGAGCTTTAGCTGGTGCTGCGAGCTTTGGCTATACAAGAGGTCCTGATAATAAAATGTATGCAGTCGAAGGGGAAGTGCCTATAAGAATGCAAAAAGGTAATACTCCTGAAGAAACTATAGCAAATGCAATGCAAGTAATTGCTGCAGCTATGGCACCAGCTGATCCTAGCCCACAAGATTACAAAGTAGCAGCTAATGCTATGCAAATGCAAAATGACGCACGCGCTGAACAAGCTAAAATAAAGGCAGAAGAGTTAAAAGCACAAAATGAAAAAAGCGAAAATGAGAATGAGGAAAAAACAAATTCAAATTCCAAAGCTATAAAATCATACACACAAAATGTATCACAAGATTACATAGGAAGTCAGTATAACAAAAGTGCATAGTGGCAGAGAGGAAGGGATTCGAACCCTCGGTGAGTTGCCCCACACACGCGTTCCAGGCGTGCTCCTTCGACCGCTCGGACACCTCTCTAAAATTAAAAATTATAACTTATTTTTTTAAATTTATAATAAAAATTTTATAGACTTTCTGGGTATTTAATCTTGAGTATAAAATTTGCAGTCAAGATATGATTAAAC
The DNA here is from genome assembly GCF_025771685.1 of Campylobacter sp. IFREMER_LSEM_CL2194. NCBI lineage: Bacteria > Pseudomonadati > Campylobacterota > Epsilonproteobacteria > Campylobacterales > Campylobacteraceae > Campylobacter > Campylobacter sp. IFREMER_LSEM_CL2194. The sequence goes on along the minus strand of NZ_JAKMQS010000004.1, from coordinate 129,995 downwards.
TTTATAATGTTAAAATAAAAATAAAATATTTATTTTATTATTTAAAAACAAAAAGAGAATAGTTATGATAAAAAAACTACTTATACTTTTTTTAAGTCTTGTTTGTACTTATCAAGCACAGGCTGTTTTAAACAAAGAAAGCCTTGGAGAAGGCTTTGGAAGTACAAGAAGCGAAGCGATTAAAAATGCTATTAATGATGCCTTGGGAAAAACAGAAGGTTTAAAACAAGTCAAATTGAAAAAATTTGAGTTTAATTTTAATGGAAATTTTAATATAGGTTATGATGAAGAACTTGACTTTGTTAGTAATGGTGTTTTTAATAGTTATGATATAAAGTCTCTAACTCAAACAAATCAAAGTGAATTTCACGCAAAAGTTTTAATCTATAAAAAACTTTATAGCGACAAAAGTCTTGAAAATAAAAGCTCTCTAATCATCATTAATAGAATCAAAACTGGACTTTCAGCCAAATTTGAACAAGAGCTTTTAAGTGTTTTACTTCAGAATAAAAAATTTAAAATCTTAGATAAAACAAATCTTGATCTTTATAATCAGGAAAAATTTTTGCTTTCTAAAAATTCAAGCGATGAAGAACTTGTAAAGCTTTATAAGACTTTAGAAGCTGATTTTTTGCTCATTTTAAACCCAAAAATACAACAAATACAAAATGAAAACAACACTCAATCTTATGATATTATCATTGATTATCGCTTAATAGAATTTGCTACAAATGAAAGCAAATCTTCTAATACTCTAGAGTTTAAAATGAGCTCTACAAGCAATTCAAGCAAGCAAAAAGCCCTTAGGGGTATTGCTACAAAAATTACAGAAGATATTTTTAAACATTCTAAAGACCATCAAGAAGAAACAAAACAAGACTTGGATACAAATCATCAAATCAATGATGAAGATGAAGTTAGTTTAGGTTTTTAGCCTCTAAAAACTCACACCTTTTACAAAGCTCGGCTTTTAAAATTCCTTGTTTAAAACCTTCTTTTAGTTCTATATATAAAGAGGAATTTAAAAGCTCATTAAGATCTTTTTCAAAGCAATTTCCAAGTTTTATATCCCCTTTAGTATCCAAACAACAAGGTACTAAAGTCCCATCACTTAAAATAGCAATTTGCCCATTTAAAGCATGACAATATCCATTCTCTCTAATAATCTCATCTTTCAAAGAAGGCCATTTAAAAAGTCTAGCTTGGTGTAAGATAATATGTCTTTCTAAGCGATTTTTAACTTTTTGCTTTTGAATTTTTATTTTAAAAATTTGCTCTAAAAAATCATAAATTTTCTCATTTTCTAAAGGTGGATTGAAATTTTTATCTAAATTCCAAAGTCTTAAGTTGATAAAAGAATTATTTTTATTTTCCAAGTGTAAAAAAATAAGTTTCAAAATAGGTTCAAAATATTCTTTTAAACTCATTTTGCTTTGGGATAAAAAAGCACCCAAAGAGATATTAATTTGGTGGATATTTTTAAAACTTAAAACAAGATTGATTTTTTCTTCATCAAAATAAAACCCACTCGTAGTAAGCTCTATTTGCATATTAAATTTTAAAGCTATTTTTAGATACTCCGTTAAATTTAAAATCCTTAAAGGATCTCCAAGCACATGGAAAGTAAAAAGCTTGGCATGATTATGCACGCTTTTGCAAATTTTTTCAAAGTTTTCAAGGCTCATTTGTTTTCTTTGGGCTTTTTGGCTAGGACAAAAATCACATTTTAGCCCACAAATATCACTTAATTCTATATAAATTTTCTCAAAATGCATAATCGCTCTTTTTAAAAAGCTCAAATGCCTTTAAAGCAAGTTTTGAAAGCGTGATATACTCTAATTCTTTATAAGCAAAAGCTTTAGCTTTTAAATCTTCAAAATCATCATCTTTTAAAAAATATACCTTAGCATTGATTTTGTATTTGGTATAAGAATGCTTAAATTCTCCTATAAATTTTGCTTTATTTTGGTTTTTGTATTCTAAAAAATTATATAAATTAAAATACAACTTTTCTTGACTCTTAATGAGTAAAAACTGCTCGTTTTTTTGTACTATAAGTATTTTTAAAATAGTATTTTTGTATTGAATTTTTTTAGTTAGGTTAAATTTTTCATATTCATTTTTTCCACTACAAAAGCTTTCTAAAGGACAAAGCTTGCATTTTGCATTTTTAGGCAAGCAAACCAAAGCCCCTATATCTAACAAAGCTTGATTGTGATCAAATGCATTATCATAGTTTAAAAATTCTTTTGCCTTTTGTGTTAAAAGTTTAGAGCTTGGATTTTGCAAACTATAAAATCTACTCAAAACTCTTTTTATATTTGCATCCACAAAAGACTTAGCTTGCAAAAAACCAAAGCAAGCTATAGCTCCGGCTGTATATTCTCCAATACCAGGAAGTTTTTGAAGCTCTTTAATATCAAATGGTAGTTTTGCATCAAATTCTTGCACACAAATTTTTGCACATTTGTGCATATTTCTAGCTCTAGTATAATACCCAAGTCCTTGCCAAGCTTTTAAAACCTCATCTTCACTTGCCATAGAAAGTGCTTTTAAAGAAGGAAATTTAGCTAAAAACTGAAAATAATAATTTTGCAAAACACTCTTTACCTGAGTTTGCTGAAGCATAATCTCACTAACATAAACAGCATAAGCAATATCAATATTTTTTAATTTTTCTAAATCATCTGCTTTAGCGTATTTTTTCCACTCATCATGCAAAATACGCCAAGGAAGACTTTTCCTACCATTTTGATCATACCATTTCAAAATATTTTCATGAATTTTTTGCATCAAGACTTTCTTTATTTTTAAAAAAATTATACAATCTATTCTTAAAGACTTTATGTTAAAAGAAAAAATATTTTTTAAAAAGGAGCAAAAATGAAAAGTTTTTTAAAAGGCTTAGGCTTAGGACTACTTTGTTTGGTATTATTTGTACTAGGAGTGATTTTTAACACTGAATTTTTAGGCTTAAAAAATCACAATCAACAAAATATAGAATTTTCAAGAAATATAGAAGTATCTAATGAAATCATGCCAAATATCTTTAATGCTACTTTAAATTTTAGCGCGAGTGAAGAACTTAGTAAAAAAACTATTGTTTCTAGTGAAGAAAAAAATCATATTGCTAAAACTTTCAAAGAAATCTCAGATCGTATTGCTAAAGAAAATTATTGTAAAGGTGGAAGTTATACTTTAGAACCAAGTTATAATTACTATCAAGGAGTAAAAACGCTAAATGGATATAGATTGCACTCTAATTTTACTTGTCAAATCCCGCAAAACAAAAACAAAGACTATGAAAATCTTATAAAAGATATAGAAAATATTAGTGCTACCAATGCTTTAATTTCTTTTAACACCAAAGCTTTGCAAGCTGGTTTTGATGAGGCTATTTTAGAAGCAAATAAAGAAGATTTATATGATCTTGCATTTAAAAAAGCTTTTGAAAAGGCTCAATATTATTCTAAAACTTTGGCAAAAACTTGCGTGATAAAAAACATTCATTTTGATAGTTGCAACATCAAACACAATGCTCCAAGTTTAGCAGCTAGTGCAGATAGTGTTGTATTGCCTATTATTAAAAGTGAAAAACAAAATTTAAGAGCTAATGTGCTTTTTATTTGTCAATAAATTTCATTTTGGCTTTATTTTGAGCTTTTATAATTTCTCATCATTAATTTAAAGGAGAAACAATGAAAAAAATTGTAAGTTTATTTATCGTGGGTTCTTTGGCTGCTTCATTTGCCCTAGGAGCTGATTTTTCTAAAAAAAGTAATGATGAGATTTTAAATCTTGCAAAAAGTGTAAAAGCGCAAGATCAAGCTGATTTAGTTATTGAGATGAAAAAAAGAATGAATGAAATGAAATACAAAGATGCAAAAGATTTTCATCAACAATTTAGAGCTAATTTACACGAAAACATCTCTAAACTTTCTACTCAAGAAAGAAACCAAAGAAGAGCTATCGTTCAAGAAGATATGCAAAAACTAACCGATGAAATGAGTGGCAAAGAAATAAGAGAGTTAAATTTGCACCATTACAATAACACCCATTCCCATAAAAATCATCATGGTTTAAGATCACACCATGCAAATTGTCCGATGAGATAAAATGGCAGCAAAAATTCTACTCTTAGAAGATGATTTAAGTTTAAATGAAATTATAAACGAAGCCTTAAGTGATGAGGGCTTTAAAGTCTCTTGTGTATATGATGCACAAGAGACACTAGAAAAAGCTTATGAAGAAAATTTTGATCTTTGGATTTTTGATGTTAAAGTTCCAAAAGGCAACGGCTTTGAAGTTTTAAAAGAATTAAGAGAAAGTGCTAAAAACACCCCTGCTATATTTTTAACTTCTTTATCTATGCTTGATGATGTAAAACAAGGATTTTTATCAGGTTGTGATGATTATATTAAAAAGCCTTTTGATATAGATGAATTAATTATCCGTGTAAAAAATATCATTAAAAGAAATTTTAGCCACCAAAAAGAAGATCTAATTTTGCTTAACTCCTCAAAAAATATTTCTTTTGATCCGCTTAATAAAACTCTTTATCAAGATAAAACAATCATCAATCTTACCAACAAAGAAAAAGAGCTCTTAGCCTTGCTTTTAAAAAAACGCCCACACTTTGTAAGCATAGAAACCATTTTTGATGAAATTTGGAGTTTGGATGAAGAGCCAGCAATTATGAGCCTTAGAGTTTATGTAAAAAATTTAAGAAAAATTCTTGGCAAAGACCTTATTATCAATCAAAGAAACATAGGCTATGCCATAAGGCTAGAAAATGAAAAGTGAAAATTTTAATAATACTATTTTTAAAATTCTAGCCCTTTATATCATCACAAGTGGTGTATTTCTAACAATTTTTTTTATCACTTTTTATCAAAAAGAAGCAAACTACATACGATTAAATCAAATAACACATTCATACACTCACTATAATTATATTTTGCAAAATATCATCGAAGCAAGACACGATAGAACATATTTAAATCAAGAAGATTTTTCCTATATATCCAAAAGACTCAACACTCAATTTGCCATTATCGCAAATAACCAAGTTATTTTTAGCAATTTAACTTTCGATGCTTTAAAAATATTAACACAACTTAAAAAAAATGATTTTATTTACAATGAAAACAAAAGATTATTTATAGATTTTTCAAGGATTAGAAATCTCAACACCTATATAGACACAAGTAATCTAAAAAAACCAAAACACCATTCTCATTTCTTAAGACATAAAAATATTCATATCATTATAGAAACTGATGATCTTGGTTTTAAAAAAGAGCAATACCGCAAAGATAATTATAATAATCTAGACATCAATGATTTTGCCGATGAACTTTGGAAATTAAAATTAAAAACTATTTTTTATACTCTTATATGTATTTTGTTGCTTGCTATGGTTGCTTATATACTCATCTTACTTGTCTTTAAAAATATCAAAGAACAATTTAAAGCACTTAATGATTTTATCAAAGATACCACGCATGAAATTAACACACCTTTAAGTGTGATTTTAGCTAGTATTAAAAAATTTGATGATACAAATTTAAATCCAAATAACATAAAAAAACTAAATCATATCAAACTAGCAAGTAAAAATTTAAACCACATCTATCAAAATCTCATAGCCTTGAATTTTTTCTTGCAAAAAGAAAATACAAAAGAAGATATCAATTTAAAAGAGCTTTTGGAACAAAGGTTAGAATACTTTGAAACTTTAATCGCCCAAAAAAATCTCATCATTGAAAAAAATCTTTTAGAGCAAAACTTTTATGCAAACAAAGAAGAAATGCAAATTTTAATCGATAACCTTTTAAGCAATGCCATAAAATACACCAATGCTCATAAAAAAATCTATATTTGCTTAAAAGAAAAAACACTTACCATTAAAGATGAAGGTCAAGGTATGAGTACTAAGGAAATAGCTCAAATTTTTACACGCTATAAACGCTTTAATCAAGATCAAGGTGGCTTTGGCATAGGTTTAAACTTAGTCAAGCAAATAGCTGATAAAAACAATATCAACATTAAAGTTTTAAGCAAAGAAAATGAGGGAAGTGAGTTTATACTTTCTTGGTAAGGATAAAAATGGATATTTGTTTAGAAAAAATAAAAATAGAACAAACTTGGAAAGAATTTTTAAAAGATGAGTTTTTAAAACCTTATTTTTTAGAGATAAAAACTCATTATATCAATGCCTTAAGCGAAAGAAAAACTATATATCCGCCAGCAAATTTAATCTTTAATGCATTTAACCTAGCTCCTTTACAGGATTTAAAAATCATACTTTTAGGACAAGATCCTTATCACAACCCTCATCAAGCTATGGGTTTAAGCTTTAGCGTACCAATGGGAGTTAGAATTCCTCCATCTTTGCTTAATATCTACAAAGAATTACAAGATGATTTAAACATTCCTATAGCAAGGCATGGAGATCTTAGCAAATGGGCTAAACAAGGAATTTTACTTTTAAACTCTATCTTAAGCGTAGAAGCAAACAAACCTGCTTCACATGCACATTTTGGCTGGCAAAAATTTACCGATGCGGTTATATCAAAACTTAGCGATGAAAAAGAGGGATTAGTGTTTTTGCTTTGGGGAAATTATGCTAAAAATAAAAAAGTTTTAATCAACCCTCAAAAACACTTTATCCTAGAAGCAGCACATCCATCACCTTTAGCAAGGAATGCTTTTTTAGGTTGTAAACATTTTTCAAAAAGCAATGAAATTTTATTAAAACTTGGCAAAAGTCCTATTGATTGGGATTTAAACTCATAATTTACTTTAAACCTATATACTTTAGGAAAATTTTTATAAAGGATAAATATGAATTGCCCAGTTTGTGCAAATACAGCTTTATTAATGAGTGAAAGAAATGGAGTTGAAATTGATTATTGTCCAAAATGCCGTGGTGTTTGGCTTGATCGCGGTGAACTTGATAAAATCATAGAAAGAAGTACATCTCAAAGCACACCACAACAATCTCAACAACCAAATTACAACCAACAAGCAAACTATCATCACAATAGTGGTTATAAATATAAGAAAAAAGAAAGTTGGCTTGGAGAATTATTTGACTTTTAAGCTTTTTGGCTTAAAAGTTTTTATAATTTTACTTTAATCAAGGCATTCTCTGCCATTTTTGGTACCCATAAATACTCACCATCAAAAAACATATCTGCAGGCCCTTTTATAGGGTTTAGATCTAGCTTTATCTCTTTGTTGTCTTTTAGAATATAAATATATCCTTGAAGATTTTTACCCCAGCTTGATACTAAAAGATTTTTATCTTTATCAAACACTATACCGTCAAATTGTTCTATTTTGTTACTTAATTCTTTAATTTTTTTTGTATTTAAATCAATACTAATGATTTTTCCACCTGTTTTATCGCTTGGATCATAACCTGCAACAAATAAAGTGTTTTTTTCTACCAACAATCCATTTGGACCACCATATTTTGAATCTAAATGGATGAAATTTTCATATTTTTTATCTTTTAAAAATACTTTATGGATATATCCTGTGCCTGTATCACTCACTAGCAATGTATCATTATCTAAAACTGCTATATCATTTAAAAATACTGCATTTTTTATAGGGAGCTTGAAAATTTCTTTTTTACTTTTTACATCAAAACCATATAAGACATCAATATCTACAACATACAAAACATCAGCTATTTTAGACATACCCTTTGGAGCATTAAGATTTTTGATAAATTCTAGTTCTACAACTTTTCCATCTTTGTCTAACTTTGAAATAAAACCATCATTATCTTTATTTAGTGGAGCCAATTCTTTTCCTACATTAGACACATAAACCGCACTTTCATCTACATATACACTTTCAGGATGTGCAAAACCTTTAAATTCTTGCACCTCTAAAGCATTTGCACTACAAAATGCAAATAAAGCTAAAGCTAAAATACTTTTTTTCATATTGTTACCTTTCTTAATTTTTATTCAAAAATTTTAATATAATTTAAAATTAAAATCTATCACTTTTAAGACAAAAAATATAAGTTTTTTGATTTTTGCTCTTGTTTTGGTGTAATGCCATATCTTTTTTTATATCTTGCTATAAACCAGGCAGGAGAATTAAATCCAAGCTCATGACAAATTTGAGTGATATTCTTAGTGGAAAATTCTAATAGAAATTTAGCCTTCTCAAAACGTTTATTGTCAAGCCATTCTTTAGGACTTATCCCGAAACTTTGCTTGAAATTACGACTAAAGCTTGCTATATCCATTTTACTAAATTTAGCCATAGAAGCTACATTTTCAAAATCATTTTGACAATATGCAAACATCTGATAAAGTTCTAATTTAAAACCGTTTAAAATAGCTTTTAAAAAAGCGAAAAATTCTGCATTGTCTTCACTATGCAGTAAAGATAAAAATAATTCTTCAAATTTTAATTTAAGCAAATATTCGTTATTTTTAGAACTGTTTATATAAGGTAAAAAAGATTGAAAAATACTTTTAGTTATTAAATCTGATTTTAAACTAAATAAACTTTTAGAATACTCTAAAGAGTTTAATTTAGAAATTAAATCTTGATATTTAAAAACAAGCTCTATCAAAATACTCTCTTTAAAACATAAAATAACAGACTTATAAGTATTTTCACTATTTAAATAATCTCTAATAGAAAAGGAATTTTTTGTGAAAAAAATAATTTCATCTTTGTTTGCTTTAAAATGATTATCAATAGTATAAATACTTTTAGAACCTTCTAATATAAAAACCAAAGTATAGTCTTTAAACACCACTTCTTGGTTTATATTACTTGGTGATTGTTTTTGATAATGACACAAAGAAAATAAAGAATTATGTAAAACTTTTTGACTCACTTTTTCAAAATCTTTTGGAAAAACTAACATTAAAACCTTTTTTATAAGTTTTTTGATTATTGTATTTTATAAAAAATAACAAAAAATAATTTTTCATTAATAATATATGCTACAATAAAATAATTTTTAACAAAAGGAGAGAAAATGAGAAAAATAATTCTAGGATCTTTACTAGCATCAAGTTTTTTAATTGGGGCAAATTTGGAAAATTTTGATCCAAAAGCACAAAAAGATCATTTAGTTATCAAAATGGAAATTCTTGACAAAAATGCCAACAAAAACGCAGGTGAAGTAGTAGCAGTACAAACTCCTTATGGGGTAGCATTTTACCCAAATCTTCAAGATTTAGAAAGTGGAATTCATGGTTTTCATGTTCATGCAAACGCTGATTGTGGAGCAACTGATAAGGGTTTAGGTATGAAGGCTGGTGGTCACTGGGATCCTGAAAAAACTGATGCACACTCAAGCCCATGGGATGATAAAGGCCACAGAGGTGATTTACCACCACTTTATGTAGAAAAAGATGGCAAAGCAATTAATCCTGTATTAGCACCAAAAATCAAAACTCTTAATGAGCTTAAAAATCACTCTTTAATGATACATTTTGGAGGAGATAATCATAGCGATCATCCTGCAGCGCTTGGCGGTGGTGGCGCTAGAATGGCTTGTGGAGTTATTAAATAAAACACATGCTAAAGGCTTTTTGCCTTTAGTATTATTTAAAAAGCTTAGTAAAATCTAAATCATTCATAAAATCATGGCTTGACCCGCCAAAACTTTGACTAGGACTATAAGTAGCAATAGCCACTGCAAGCTCACCAAGCATAGAAGCTATTTCTTCTCTTTTATCTATTATATAAGCTTTCATACCCTCATAATCACTAGTTTCTAAAATTTTTAAAGGGTTGTAAATTTCAAAAGCAAAAGCCTTTGAGCCTACATTTACATTATAATTATTATCAAATAAAGCATTTCCTAAAAACGAGCAATTATCTACTATTTTTAAACTTTCACTTGCGATTAATACTTTATCTTGCACATCTTCATAATTTTTATCTTCTAAAAGTTTTGAAATTTTTTTCAACGAAGAATCTAAAATTTGCAAAGCACCAACAAAATCATTTGCATCGGTAATATCTTCGCTAAATTTTTGTGTTTGATGCTTTAAATTTGCACCATCTATATTTGAACCTACTTGTCCTAAATGCTTTTGTAAGATTTCTAATTCATCTCTCATAATACACCTTCCTTGTTATTGCTACAACAAGAAAAGCATTTTTTATTCCAAATTTTGATCTACCCAAACTCTAAAATCTTTAGCAAAAAGTAAAAAAACCTCATCATAATTTTGGATTAAATTTTGGGGATTATTATCATTTAATTCTTTTTCGTAGTAAAAATACTTACTTGCTATAAGTTTTTTAGTGTTTATTTGCACCAAATTTAAATTAATGCCTAATTTTATTTTAGAATGCACCTCATCACTAAAATCTTGCTCTAAAATATCTACTTTACTTTCTAAAACATAATCAGCACTAGCTAGACTATCTTGATTTAAAACCGCTTTAAATACTCCTAAATCTTGCAAATGAAATTCCAAAAAAGTTTTAATCATCAAAGCAGGATTTTCTTTCCAAAAATGATAAACATAAGCATTAACAATATGATTTTTTTTATAAAAAATTTCATTAGTATAAGATAAGCCCTTAGGTAAAGAAACCATGATGGTAGAATTTTTTACTTTATTTTGACTTTGCTCTAGCTTTTCTAAATTAATGCTAAAATATTTATTTGCAGGCAAAGTTTGATTTGGACTAATCAAAGAACAAGCACTAAAAAAAATAGCTATTAAACTAATATATAAAAATTTCATTTTATTCTCCTGGAGCATATTGAATAACTTTATCTTTATAAATCACATCTGAAGGATTTTGCTTTAAATTTTTTAATAATTGTGTAAAATCTAAAAACAAAACTCTTAAAATATCTAAATTTTCATTTAAAAGCATTCTACTTTTATTAAACTCATTAAGTTGACCATTGGCATTATTTAAAAAATTTGAAAAATCATCTGAACTTTTACCAAGTTTAGAGCTTGTTTTATTTAAATTTTCCAAAAATACTGGTGCTTTAGTATTTAAATACGCAGAAAACTCGGATGTATTTTGTAAAATACGCTCTATGTTTTTTAAATTTTTATCACTTAAGAGACTTTCTAGTTTTATTTTTGAACTGGTAATTAATTCTAATAAATTTGATGTTTGTTTATCTATGCTTGCAAAAAAACTTTCTTTTGATTTTATAATAGGATATACATCACCATCTGCTTTTAAAACACTAGCTTCCTCACTACCCCCTGCAAGCTGAATAAACTTAAATCCTGTTATACCTTGAATTTGTAAGCTTGCATAAGTATCTGTTTTAACCGCTAAATCAGAATCAAGCTTGACTAAGATTTTCACTCTTAGTTGATTGCTTGAACTATCTATGCTGATATTTTCAACACTTCCAACATCAACCCCTAAAAATTTAACCGGAGCTTTGACGCTAAGCCCTGCAACTGATTCTTCCATATAAATTTCATAATATTTAAAAGATTTTTCATCTTTTAAATTCCCATACCACACTATAAAAAACAAGCTAATAAAAAATAATATACTAACAAAAATTCCAATCAAAATATAATTTGCTTTATTTTCCATTATTGCATAAACCTCTCATAAAGTCTTGGATTTTGCTCTTGTAAAGTCTCAACATTTCCTAAAAAACCAACTTTTTTATTCTCTATAATCAAAAAGCGGTTTAATACATTTTTCATACTTTCTTTATCGTGAGTAATTAAAACCACACATAATTTAAAGCTTTGTTTTAAACTCAAAAGCAACTCATCAAATTCTCTTGAACTATAAGGATCAAGTCCTGAAGTTGGCTCATCTAAAAAAAGCAATTTAGAATCAAGTGCCAAAGCTCTAGCTATAGCCACTCTTTTTTTCATACCCCCGCTTAATTCACTTGGATAAAGCTTAGCTACACTCTCATCAAGTCCCACCATTTTAAGCTTCATCATGGCTATTTCTTTGATATCGTTTTTGCTAAGTTTTGTATATTCAACTAAAGGTATACTAATGTTTTCAAGTATATTAAAAAAGCTAAATAATGCTCCATATTGAAAAACAACACCCCATTGTTTTTGTAAAAATAAAGCATCTTCATCGCTTATATTTTTTAATCTCTTGCCTAAAATTTCATACTCACCCTTATCAAAATGCTCAAGCATTAACATTTGTCTTAAAAGTACAGATTTGCCACTACCACTACCACCTAAAATGCCAAAAATTTCATTATCTTGTACTTCAAAACTAATATCCTCATGCACACATTTACTTCCAAAATAAGTGCTGATATTTTTAGCCTTTATAATCAAAATCCAGCCTTTGTTAAAAATACAGAAAAAATCGCATCAAAAGCTATCACCCAAAAAATAGCATTTACAACACTTTTTGTCGTATAAACACCTATACTTTCGGTGGTTTTTTGCACAAAAAATCCTCTAAAACAAGCAATAGAAGCAATCAAAAATCCAAAAATGGGCGCTTTTATAAGTCCTATGATGATATGTTTTAACTCCACTGCTTCTTTAAAGCGACTCATAAACTCACTCGCACTAATTTCTAAACTAAACCAAGCAACTACAATTCCACCTATAATGCTTAAAATATCCGCCACTATTACCACTAAAGGCATGGCAAGTGCTAAGGCCAAAACTCTAGGTAAAATGATAAATTCACTTTCTTTAAAACCCATAGTTTTCATCGCATCAATTTCATCAGTAAGTTTCATCACTCCAATTTGAGCTGTATAAGAACTTGCACTCCTACCAGCTATAACAATAGCACTAATTAACGGTGCAAGCTCTCTAGTAGCAGAAATTCCCATTAAATCAACAATATAAATATTAGCTCCAAATTGTGCAAGTTGATACGCAGCTTGATAAGCAAGCACCACACCCACAAGTAATGAGGTTAGCATAATAATAGGCAAAGCATTAATAGCACTATTTTCTACATGATATAAAAATGCCTTAAAGCGAAGTTTTTTAGGGTTTAAAAGTGTTTTAAAACAAGTATAAATAATAAGCCCAATGAAATTTAAAAACTGCACCAAAAGCGTAAAAGATTCAACAACCTTTTTTCCTAAATTTTCAAAAAAGTCTTTGATTGTTTTTTTATTTTCATGAGTATTATGAAAACTTTTATAGTGTTTTTGACAAAGTTCAAAAAGCTTAGCATGCTCGCTTTTAAGATTTATTCTACTAAGCTCAAAACCTTTTTGCTTAAGTTCATTTTCTAAAGCTAGAAAATACCTAATCCCAGCAGTATCTATAAAATCTAAATTTGTAAAATCAAAAATAATATTTTTTTGAGTAGGAAAATCTAATTTTTCCAATTTTCCTACGCTAGTTTTATCCCATATACCAAAGACGCTAAAAATGCATTCTTGATTTTTAACATCTTTGATGATTTTATTTTTCATTACATAAACTTAAAACATATGAGCTTAATTTTTCCTCACTAAATCCAAAATGCTCAAATACATCTTTATCTTTACCACTCTCACCAAAACTTTCTATGCCATAAAGCTCATCACAAATTCTATAAAGTTCATTTGAATTTGCAGCTTCCACGCCTATAACCTTACCTTGTAAAATTCTTTCTTTATAAGATTTTTCTTGAGCGATGAATAACTCATAACAAGGCATAGAAACTACATTAACAATCACACCTTTTTCTTTTAAAATCTTAGCTACTTTTAAACACAATGATACTTCACTACCACTTGCTAAAAGTGTAAATTGCGCATTTGCATTTTCTTCTAATAAATAAGCCCCATTTTCCACATCTCCAAAAACAGGCTCACTTAAAGCGCTTAATTTTTGACGTGATAAAACAAAAACACTTGGCATATTAGTTTTAAGTGCGATCTGCCATGCTTTTACATTTTCAACCCCATCAGCTACTCTAAATGTCAATGAATTTGGCATAGCTCTAAAAGTACTAAGTTGCTCTATAGGTTGGTGTGTTGGGCCATCTTCGCCAACCCCTATGCTATCATGAGTAAAGATGAAAAAGTGTTTAACCCTCATCAAAGCTGCTATTCTTGCAGCAGGTTTTAAATACTCACTAAATATAAAAAAGGTAGCACAATAAGGCAAAAACAAACCATATCTAGCAAAAGCATTTGATATAGCAGCCATTGCATGCTCTCTTATTCCATAGTGGATATTTTTTCCATTTGGGAAATCGCCCATATCTTTAAGTTCAGTTTTATTTGAAGGACCTAAATCTGCACTACCACCTAAAAATCCCGGTAAAGCTTTAGCAATAGCATTTAAAATCATACCATTACTATCTCTAGTAGCTAGATCTTTTCCTTTAAAATCAGGAAATTGTATTTTTGAAAAATCAGGTTCTAAAAGCTCTTTTAATAAAGCTTGTTTTTCTACATTTAAATTTTGCACTTTTTGATTCCACTTAGCTTGTGCTAAATCTCCAAGCTCTATTGCGGCATTAAAGCGAATTTTAACTTCTTCTGGAATTTCAAAAGTTTTTTGTGGATCAAAACCTAAAGCCTCTTTTGCTTTTTTAATAAGCTCTTCACCCAAAGGCGCTCCGTGAGAATGATGACTTCCTTCAAGCTCCAAAGCTCCTTTAGCTATGGTAGTATGAGCGATAATTAAACAAGGTTTTTTACTTTCTTTAGCTGTTTTTAATGCTAAATCAATTTGCTCAAAATCATGCCCATCTATCTCAAGTACTTCAAAATTTTGCGCTCTAAAACGCTCTTTTACATTTTCATTAAAGGCAATAGCCACATCACCTTCGATTGAAATATTATTACTATCATAAATGATGATTAAATTATCAAGTTTATGAAGTCCTGCTAAAGAACAAGCCTCATAAGAAATTCCTTCTTGTAAATCCCCATCACCACACAAACAATATACTTTGTGATTGATAATATCCTCACCCAAAAGTAAACTCGCCTTTTTAGCCGCCATAGCAAAACCAACCGCATTTGCAATGCCTTGTCCTAAAGGCCCTGTGGCGATTTCAACACCTGGGGTAAAAATTTCAGGATGACCTGGAGTTTTAGAGTGTAATTGACGGAAGTTTTTTAAATCTTCTAAACTTACATCATAACCACTCAAATGCAAAAAGCTATAAAGTAAAGCACTCGCATGGCCGCCTGAAAAAACTAATCTATCGCGGTTTAACCATGTAGGATCTTTTGGATTATGTACTAAATGAGTACTTAAAACACTCATAATATCTGCTAAACCCATAGGTGCACCTGGATGGCCTGAATTTGCCTTTTGTATCATATCCGCACATAAAAATCTTATAGTGTTGGCTTGTTTTTGTAACATTGTTTAACCTTTTAAATATTTATCAATCAAAATTTGAAGCTCATTAGCAAGCTTAGAATCTAAATTTTTCATTTTTTCTTCGCATAAAGCTATTTTATCATCTTTTGCCTTTTTAGCACCTTCTAAACCCAAAAGTTTTACAAAAGAATTTTTATGCAAATCATTATGAGTTGGTTTTCCTGCTTCTTTCGTGTCTAAAGTCGCATCGATAATGTCATCTTTGATTTGAAAAACTAATCCCATCAAAAGCCCTATTTCATAAATTTGCTCACATTCTTTTTCATCTAACTCACAAATTTCACAGCCCATTTTTAAAGCTGCTGCAATCAATCTTGCAGTTTTATGAATATGCAAAAACTCAACTTGCTCTAAATTTAAAGGTATATCTTCAAAATAACAATCAATCGCCTGACCGATAATCATACCACCAAGCCCTGCATTAAAAGCTAAAGTTTCTATGAGTTTTAATCTAACATTTTCTTTTAAATCAAGTTTGGAAAGTAGCAAAAAAGCTTGAGTATTTAAAGCATCGCCCACTAAAATAGCTGTGGTTTCATCATATTTTTTATGTAAAGTTTGCTTTCCTCTGCGCAAAGAGGCATTATCCATAGCAGGCAAATCATCATGTATTAAAGAGTAAGTATGGATAAATTCCAAAGCCAAAGCTGCATTTAAAGCCTTTTCAAACAAAGCAGGATTTTTAGCATTAACTATACCCAAAAGAAGTTGGGCTCTAAAATGCTTCCCGCCAGCTTCTAGCATCCATTTTAAAGCCTCATTGAAAAATGGATGAAAGCTTTGAGTTTTAGGAAAATTTTGCTCTAAATGCTGTTTGAATTTTTCTAAAATCACTTATTTAACCTTATAAAAAAGTCAAAGTATCCTTTATTAAAATGCTCAAAATCATTATTTTTCGCTGAAGGGATATTACTTGCTTGTCTTGAGATCAAAATATCAAAAGTATTAGCTTGAGTTAATATGGCTTGAAGCTCATTGAAATTGTTGATTTTTTGATTATTAATTCTTAAAATTTTATCCCCTTTTAAAAATCCAGCCATTTGCGCTTTAGAATTTGGAGTTACCTCTGTAACATTCATTTTCATATCTACGCGCAATCCTAGATTGCTATAAAAAGAAGTTGGCTTAGCTTGAACTACTTTTTTAGGTTTAGCAAATATACCCAAATCTTTATCAAAAACTGTCGTAGAAATATTTATATCTTTATTATCTCTTAGCATATTAAAATACAAAGTTGCACCACGATCAGCAAATAAAATTTTCTCATTTAATTTTCTTATATCATCATAAACTTGTCCATCTACACTCACAAGCTCATCATTAAGTAAAAATTGTCCATTTTTACGTACATTTTTAACATAAATTTTGCCATCACGCATATCAAAATCCACACCTATATCACCCCAATAAACATCAGGATATTTTGCAAAGTGTTTTAAATAGCGATTACCTATAAGTTTGCCATCTTCTAAGCTTATACCAAGCATTTTACAACATGGTGAGTTAAGCTCTCCGATTTTAGAAGTAAAATCAAGTTGATCACGCTCTGTTAAACTTTGTCCAAAATACTTTAAATGTCCTATGTAGCTTTGATTATTATCTAAAATTCCCACCCAGCTATTGCGTGTTAATTCTTCTTCATTTCCCATAGGCGCTGGGATTAAACTAAAATCAGTTTTTACTAAATATAAATTTAAAAAAGGGTCATATTTAGTATAGCTGTTTAATTTTGCATTTTTAGTTTTAACTACTGCTAGGGTGTTTTCATTTAAAGCAAAAGCAGGTAAGCCTTCATAAATTAACATACTAGCTTTATTCTTTTCATAACAACCCAAAAAATCATTAAAAGTCGGTCTTGGCACAGCAAAAAGTACACCAGTTATACCCAAAATACAAAGTAAAATTCTCATAGCATTCCCATTCCGCTAAATAAATTACTAGCCATTGATTTTTTATTTTGTTCTACCATTTTCATCACATCATTAATCGCTGCGATTAATAAAATTTGCATAGATTCTTTATCTTCAAGCAAAGAATCATCAATATTTATATCGATGATTTCACCTTTTCCATTAGCACTAACTTTTACTAAACCACCGCCACTTTTTGCACTAAATTCTTTTTTTAAAGCTTCTTGCTCTAATTCATTTGCTTTTTCTTGAGCCTTAGTTAAAAGCTCACCCATTTTAGAAAAATCCATATTTTCAAACATTTATTTTCCTTCTTTTAATATCTCTAATACTACTTCTTTATCATTAAAAGGATATTTTACTCCTTTAATCTCTTGATAAGTCTCATCGCCCTTACCCAAAATCACTACAAAATCATTTTTAGTTTTAAGCTCTATTGCTTTTTTTATCGCTTCTTTTCTATCACATTCTATAAAAACACTCTCATCTTTTTCTATACCACTTAAAATATCATTAATGATATCCATAGGCTCTTCTGAACGCGGATTATCGCTTGTAATGATAAGTTTTTTGGCATAGTGTTTGGCAATTTTAGCCATTAATGGACGCTTAGTTTTATCCCTATCTCCCCCTGCTCCAAAAACCACAATCAAATCGCGATATTTTAAAGCATCTAAAACTTTTTCTATGCCATCGGGCGTATGAGCAAAATCTACAATCACATCTTTTGCAACTACTTGCATTCTGCCCTCAATGCCACCAAAATTACTAATGGCCTTTTCAAGTTCTTTTAAATTTGGCTTGACAAGTTCATTCACACAAGCACTTGCAGCCAAAAGATTATAAAGATTAAAAAGCCCCACTAAAGAAGAATCAATCATAAAAGTTTCTTTGCCAAAATTTACCACAGCTTCAATGCCATTTTTTAAAGCATAAGCTTTGATATGATAATAACTTGGATTTTCTACTCCATAAGTAAAAGCACCTTTGACATTAAAATTTATAGCTTTTGCATCTTTATTGATAAATTTCATACACTCATCGGTAAAAAAACTTTCTTTTGCCGCTTGATAGTTTTGAAAGCTTCCATGAAAATCTAAATGATCTTGAGTGATATTCGTAAAAATTTTAGCCTTAAACTCAAGCCCTTCAATGCGGTTTTGTACCAAAGCATGTGAGCTTACTTCCATAATTAAAAATTCACATTTTTCCTTACTTGCTAAAGATAAAAGCTCTAAAGTTTGCAAAATAGGAGCAGTGGTTAAGCCTTTTGGAGAGATATTTTTATCATTTATAAAACTACCCCTAGTTCCCATCAAGGCACATTTATAACCTAAATCAAGCAAGATAGAGTAAATAGCCCCTGCAGTAGTTGTCTTGCCATTTGTGCCTGTTATGCCTATGATTTTTATATTTTCATCTATATTTAAAAGTTTCTTGCACTCAGCTATATTTATAACTTTTGCTTGTTTTTCTAAAGCTTGATGAAGAAATTTTTCATTTTGAGCAGTTTTTAAGAAAAAACAATCTTTTTCGCATTCATTAGAATTATCACAAATGAAAGTATTTTCAATCTTTACTATCATAATTTAATTCCTTGATTTTCTCACTAAGCTTGATAAATCTATAATTAGAATAAAAATGCACCGAAACATCTTCCATATAGGCTACAAGCATATCTTTATAACCATGCTCTAAAAGTTTTTCTAAAAAATCCACAAAATCTTCTTTATCATTAATGATAAGTTTATTCGATATTATAACATTTTCCAAAGCTTGTTTAAACCCAACTTTTGCTTCACTAAGTAAAAAATCTTGATAACTCAACCCCTCAAAGTCTTCACTTTCTTCTTCATACTGCACACTTTGACTAAGACTAATGAGTTTTTCAATATCTTTATCTACTTTAGTATTTTTATAATTTTGCATAAAAAACTCAAAAAACACAAAAGCTTCTTCAGGGCTTTTTAAAGCTAAATCGCAAATATTAATAAAAGTTAAAAGTCTTTTATTTTTACGCTTTTCATAAGCGAGAGAAAAATACATCTTAGCGTTTTTAAAATCTTTTTTATAAAAGCATTCTATGGCTATTTTTTTATAATTTTGCAAATTCGCTTTCCCCGCCTGCTAAATTTACTATAGTTATATCTGGGTGTATGTCGATTTTAAGCTGTTTTTCTAAGCCATATTTCAAAGTCGTTCCACTTGAAGGACAACCATGACAAGCTCCGGTTAGCTTCACATAAACCACACCATTTTTAACCCCTAAAAAATCAAGTCCACCACCATCATTTTCTAAAATATGCATAGTTTTAGCTAGACTTGCTTTTACAGGTTCGATTAATTCCTCATCACTAAAAGGCATATTCATAACTTTTCCTTGATTATTTTTTAGTTTAATTTTATCTTATTTGCCTTTAAAAAATGTAAATTATTGTTTATTTTAGACTTTTTGCTATACAATGGTAAAAATATTTTAGGATTTTGTATGCAAAAACGCACTCAAATAAAAGGTTTTGAAAAACTCAAACTCATTTTCATACTAGGCTTTTTATCTGCCATAGCACCACTTTCAACTGATATGTATTTACCTGCTTTAAATGAAGTAGAAAAAAGCTTCCAAACAAATTCTTTTTACACTCAACTTTCTCTTGCAAGTTTTTTCATCGCCTTTTCTTTAGGTCAGCTTTTATATGGACCATTAAGTGATGTATATGGCAGAAAAAAACCTTTATACATAGGACTTTTTATTTTTATTTCTTCAAGTATTGCTTGTGTTTTAGTTGATTCCATTCATGCTTTTATAGCTTTGCGTTTTTTTGAAGCTTTAGGAGGTTGCGTGGGTGTAGTCGTAGCAAGAGCTATAGTAAATGATGTTTTTGAGCTTAAAGAAGCAGCAGGAGTTTATGCTTTAATGATGGTTTTTACTTCTTTAGCCCCTATGCTTTCTCCTACTTTTGGTGGAATTTTACTTGAATTTTTTTCTTGGCGTAGTATATTTTTAACATTGTTTATCTTAGGCTTTATTTTATTTTTGCTTGTTATTTTTGTTCTAAAAGAAAGCAATCACAACACCAAAGGAAAAAAATTCAATCACAAAGAGGTTACAAAAAGTTACAAAAAAGTTTTAAAAGATCGCCGTTTTGTAGTATATTTGCTTTGTGGAAATTTAATATTTGCAGGTTTTTTTGCTTATTTAACCGGCTCATCTTTTGTTTTTACACGCGTTTTTGGATTAAGCGAGCAACAATACGCAGCCCTTTTTGGAGCTCATGCTCTAAGCTTTGTTATATGTGCAAATATCAATGCAAGATTAGTCCTTAGGTTTTCTCCTTATTATATACTCCCTAGAGCGCTTATGGTAATTACTTTTTTAACTTTTTTACTCATCTTGGGTGCAACTTTTGAGCTAGGTTTTTGGGCTTTTGAAATTCCTTTGTGTTTTATCATAGCAAGTTTGGGTTTTATCCTGCCAAATACCACAACCTTAGCTATGGCAAGATCAAAACAAAATGCAGGCAGTGCTTCAGCACTCTTAGGTGCAGCGCAATTTGCTATGGCGGGAGTAATGGCATTTTTAGTAAGTCTTTTAAATGCTAATACACCTATATTTTTATCACTTATTTTAGGAACTTGTACATTTTTATCTTTGGTTTCTTATCTAAGTTTAATCAATAAAAGAAAGTTAAATAAAATCAAAAAGAAGTTAAGCGTGATTTCTCACGCTTAATTAAGCAATATTTTTGAAAAGATTCACTGACTATATCGAACCTTTTTCAAAAAACTTTATATCAATAAACAATATTTATATTTTTCTTGATAATTTTAGTGTTTTTGATCATGATAGCAAAACAAAATATTTTAAATTTACAATGATTAAAACTATTAATAGATGATTAGCTTTATAAATTTTTATTTTAACTTGTCGATATGCAAATCATGCTACTCACTCCTTAAGGCAAGAAAGAAGTGAGTTAGCAATAGATTGAAGGCTTCAAGGCTATCAAGTATTACAAGGCTACCTCGATAACCTTGTAAAGCTTGATCCCAAGGTTTTAAAAACCTTGGGTTAAGATTATTGTTTTAATTGAAGCAAAGTATTTAAAAGCTGATCGCTTGTGGTAATCGTTTTTGAGTTTGCTTGATAACCTCTTTGGATTACGATAAGCTCAGTTAATGCACGACTTAAATCCACGTTTGACATTTCTATGGCTGAGCCTTTTAAGCCCCCTCTACCACCTTCGCCAGCATGGCCTATAGTAGCTGTTCCTGAGTTTGCTGTTGCTTTATAAAGGTTATTACCCATTTCTTCAAGACCCATATTATTTGGGAAAGTAGCTAGAGCAACCTTAGCTAAAGCTAGAGTTTTACCATTTGTAAATTCTCCATAGATATAACCATTCTCATCAGTTCTTAATGCATCTGGCTTTAAGTTACCCCCTGTGTAACCATCAGTTTCTTGTTTAGTTGTAGCTGAGTCTTTATCATAGCTTGTTAAACCATCAAAACCACCTGTTGTTCCAAAGTCAAGTTTGATCACTTGATCAGGTTTTGAGCCGTTATTTCCGGTGAAATTTAATACATTTGGCGTATAGCTTTGTAAAGAGCCATCATTGCCAAATCTTAAATTTCCTACTACTATGTTTCCTGGAGCACCATCGCCACTAAAATTTATCTCTGCAGGCTCAGGCACTGAGATGATGATAGACCATTCAGCTCCACCATCTGCTGTTTTACTTTGCTTAGTAAATTGCACAGTTAGCTCATGTCTAGTTCCTAATGAGTCAAAAATTTCTATACTAGCAGTATGCGCTGATAAATACATGTCTTGAGAGTATTTTTCATTATTACCTGCATTGAAATTTCCATCTAAAGCACTAAACATCGCTGTAAATTTATCATTTGTAGCGATTTTATTTGCCTCATTAGAATAACCTGTAACCTTAAAAGTCATGTCTTTAGATTGATCATTTAATTTAGGATTTGTAATTTTATATCTTCCATCACTTTCAACTACTACTTCAACACCAACATTCGCATCATTAGCATCTCTTGTGCCACTACCATCATAATCAACGGCAAATCTAGCATCTCTTTGCATAAGCTCTCTTAAGTCTTCAGTAGTATGGAATGTTCTTCTGCTTGTCATGTCTGGCCAAGTTCCAATTTCATCTGCTTTTGGATTTGCACCTATATCCACATTATTTGAACTATAAATATACTCATGAGCTGTTATAACCTGCGCATTAGTTTTAGCATTCCCAGTTGTTGTTCCATTATCTGTACCTAACCATATTCTTGTGCTTGCATCATTATCGTGAGCAGCTAAAACATCTGCAATATTACCTGTTGTAGGTGTTCCATTTGTAGTAACTTGCGCCCCAGCCGTATTTCCAGCATTTACAGTAATATTTAAATTTTTAGATTTTGCAGTAGTTCCTGTGCTATTATCATTAGTAAATGTCATTTTGCCATCTACTATAGAAGCTACCACCCCAGTTTCAGCTGTCTTAGCATTGATAGCATTTAAAAAAGTTTCCTGTCCTACACCTTCTGCTGTAATATTTACACCATTAATAGTAATATCTAATTTTGCAGGGTGTTGTGTATCACCATCTTTTGCACCCCAAAATGTATAATTAGTATTTGGCTTCCATTCTGCCCTATCTAAAGGTAAAGTATCGTTCATTTTGATATTACTTTGATGTTTAGCCTCTTTATAACTTATCCATATGCCTTGTCCATCTCTTAAATTTAAACCCTCACCTTGAGCATTAAACACCACACCCATATCTATACCTTTTTCCGTTACTTGGGCTCCACTTTTTGAAGTAGTGTAAAACTCAGTATGGCCAGTATCATTTTCATCTATAACTGTTCCTGTATCTTTTCTTTTACCATGTTCAGAATCTAGTGCATAAATAGGTCTTTTAGCAGAAGCATTCATACCCAAAGTATTACCACTATCTAAATTTGCTGTAAGTTTTACTGAAGTACTTGGTCTAGCAGGCATACTCATGCCAGGTGGGATTACGATATCGCCTACTGAGGTTGAAGAGTCAATTTGTCCTGTTTCTTGATTATAATTCCAACCTTGAACAGTATAGCCGTTGTTATCTACGAAATTTCCTACCGCGTCTGTTTTAAAGTCCCCTGCACGAGTAAAAAACTGTGTTGTGCCACCATCATTTGAAACGATGAAAAACCCATCTCCATTGATAGCCATATCAGTGTTTTTATCTGTAGTTTGGATATTACCTTGAGAGTGAATTCTAGTCGTAGAATTTACACCCGCACCAAGTCCAACTTGCATAGGGTTTTTACCACCTAGGTTGCCATCTGGAGCTGTAGCTATCTTAGAAGTTTGGCTCATAAGCGTTGAGAAATCCGCACGAGAATACTTAAAACCAAATGTATTAACATTTGCTATGTTGTTACCTTCTACATCCATTGCGTATTGGTGTGCTTGGAGTCCTGAAACCCCAGCCCAAAGAGATCTCATCATAATTAAATCCTTTAAAAAATATTGCTTTGTGAATATCTCACAATCTTCTATTGCTTAGCCAAGATAAAGCAATAAGTGTTCCAAAAATACAAATAAAATGTTATTAAATTGAATACATATATTGCAAAAGTATTTTAGTAAAATAATGGAGAAATCAAGCTTTTAGTCAAAAATTAATGTCTAAATTTTCATAACAAATTGTTATAAAAATGCATATTATGTCTTTAATGTGTAAAGTTTTTTTAAAATTACTCGATATAGTCAGTGAATCTTTTCAAAAATATTGCTTAATTAAGCGTGAGAAATCACGCTTAACTTTTATTTCTTTCTTTTAATTTAGCAATCACATCATTTAAACTCAAATCCGCATCAGCTAATAACACTTCTAAATGATAAAGTAAATCAGCTGCTTCATTTATAAGCTCATCTTTGTCTTTAATAGTAGCAGCTAAAGCCGTTTCAACGCCTTCTTCGCCTACTTTTTGCGCTATGCGTTTAGTGCCTTTTGAAAAAAGCTCAGCCGTGTAAGAAGAACTTGCGCAAGTGTTTTTACGTGAATTAATCAGTCTTTCAAGACGCGATAAAAATACAAAGTCAGCTTTTTTAGAAAGCGTTTCAAAACAAGAAGTGTCACCCGTGTGACAAGTAGCCCCGCTAGGTTTAACTAAAATCAAAATACAATCTCTATCACAATCAAGCCCCATATCTATGATATGTAAAAAATTCCCACTTTGCTCGCCTTTCATCCACAAACGCTCTTTAGTGCGTGAGTAAAACACAACCTTTTGGTGCTTAAAACTCTCTCTTAATGCCTCTTCATTCATAAAACCTTGCATTAAAACTTCACAAGAATGATAATCTTGAATGATCACAGGAACAAGGTTATTAACCTTTTGCCAGTTAATGCTTTTTATGAATTCTTCTTCATTTATCTTCATAGCTTTTCCTTTTAAATACGAATTTGTATGCCTTGATCTTTTAAAAATAGTTTTAATTCTTTAATATCTATAAGTTTTTTATGAAAAATAGAAGCTGCCAAAGCTCCATCAACACCAAGTTTAAAAGCGTCTAAAAAATGCTCTTTAGCTCCTGCACCACCACTTGCTACTAAAGGCACAGGGCAAATTTGTCTAACTTTAGCAAGTTGATCAAGATCATAACCCTTTCTCATACCATCTTGATTCATCATATTTAGCACGATTTCACCGGCTCCTAGCTCACATACTTGCTTTACCCACTCTAGTGTTTTTTTACCACTATGATGAGATTTGCTCTCATCTCCGGTGTATTTATAGACTAAAAGCTCGTTGTTTTCATCTTTAAAAGTATCTATGCCTACGACTACACATTGCACTCCAAAGCTTTTTGCAAGGCGTGAGATTAAATCAGGATCATTTAAAGCAGGGGAATTAATAGAAATTTTATCAGCACCATTTGCTAAAAGTTCTTTTGCGTCATCTTCGCTTTTTATACCTCCTGCAACGCAAAATGGTATAGAGATATTTTGTGCTACTTTGCTTACCCAAGTTCTATCAATGCGCTCATTTTTAGCTGAAGCTGTAATATCATAAAATACAAGCTCATCAATGCCATTTTGTGAGTAAAATTTAGCAAGCTCGATGATATCGCCCATATCTTCATGGTTTTTAAACTGCACCCCTTTAACTACTCTACCATCTTTTACATCTAAACATGCGATTATGCGTTTTGCAAGCATTCTTGAGCCTCCTTTATGCTAAATTCTTTATCAAGCAAGGCTTTGCCTACGATGATACCACTTACTATGCCATTTAGCTTTTTAAAATCTTCCAAGCTTGCCACGCCTCCACTTGCTTGGGTTTGTAAATGTGGGAATTTCTCATGCAAAGTTTTATATAAAGTGATATTTGCTCCACTCATCGTGCCATCTTTAGAAATATCTGTGCATAAAATATGCTTTACATTTTTGTAAAAATTTAAAAGCTCAAATAATTTTTCATCGCTTGTTTTACTCCACGCATCAACAGCCACAAAAAACTCATCTTTAACACAAATACTATCAAGCGCTAAGACTATATTTTCTACACCAAATTCATTTAAAAGCTCTTGTGTAAAGGCTTTGTTTTTAACCGCTAAAGAACCTATAACTACGCGTTTAACACCACTATCAAACAAAGCTTTAATCTCATCTTTAGTGCGAATTCCCCCACCTACTTGAAGATTTACTCTAATTTTAGAAGCTAGGTTTTCTATGAGTTTTAGTTGTCTTTTACTAGGATCTTTTGCACCGCTTAAATCCACCAAATGAAGCCAAGCAATGCCTTGAGCCTCATACTCTTGAAATTTAGCCAAAGGATCAAAGCTATATTCTTGCTTTTTAGTATAATCGCCTTTATAAAGCCTTACCACTTTGCCATCTATTAAGTCTAATGCTGGAATGATTTGAGTTTGCATTTTTACCTACATATTTATGAAATTTTTTAATAATACTTCGCCCGCTTCGCCACTTCTTTCAGGGTGAAACTGCACGCCATAAAAATTGTCTTTATTTAAACTTGCACTAAATTTGGTAGAATACTCACACTCTGCGATGGTGTATTCATTTAGCCCCACACAATAACTATGCACAAAATAAAAATAAGCTCCATCTAAGCCTTTAAAAAGCTCATGAGAGCTAAAGACTTGATTCCACCCCATATGTGGGAAAGTAAAATTTGCTTTTTCTTGGAATTTTTGTGTTTCAAAAGGCATAATACCAAGTGTTTTTTGGTGTAATTCTTCTGAAAATTTACCCAAAATTTGCATACCAAGACAAATGCCTAAAAGTGGTTTTGTGGTAGTTTGGATAAAATTTTCTAAATTAAGTGCTTGTAGATTAGCCATTGCTTTAGCTGCTGTGCCAACCCCAGGAAGTAAAAGCTTATCTGCTTGTGAGAGTTCTTTTAAATCATGCGTGATAATACTTTTTTGCCCTAAACGCTCGAGTGCAAAAGCAAGTGAAGCTAAGTTCGCACAACCTGTATCTATAATAGCTAGTTTCATATCACTCCTTTTGAGCTTGCTAGATTTTCATTTTCTATTTTTATAGCCATTTTTAAAGCTCTTGCAAAGGCTTTAAAAAGCCCTTCGGCTTTGTGATGATCGTTTTTGCCTTTAACTTTTAAATGCAAACTCGCACCCATAGCATAGCTTAGTGAGTAGAAAAAATGCTCTATCATTTCTGTGCTTAATTCTCCAAGCTTTTCTTTTTTAAATTTAGCCTTATAAACTAAATGCGGTCTATTACAAAAGTCAATCGCGCAACTTGCCAAGCACTCATCCATAGGTAAAACAAAGCCATATCTTGCAATACCTATTTTTTGATCAAGTGCATTTTTAATAGCCTCGCCCAAAGCAAGCGCGACATCTTCTACGCTGTGATGTTCATCAACCTCTAAATCCCCTTTGCATTTTATCTCTAAAGATATATTTGCATGCGTAGCAATTTGCTCTAACATATGATCAAAAAATGCGATATTTGTTTTTATATTAGCTTTTGCTTTTTCATTAAAAGCTATTTTAACTTGAATTTGAGTTTCTTTGGTATTACGCTCTATGCAGGCACTGCGGTAATTTTGCAAGATAAAATCAGCAATTTGCTCCCAGTTAAAATCGTTTTTATCATATTTTAAACCTTGAATTTCAAGATTTTGCGCCAAAAGCATATCGCTGTCTCTATCGCCTATGACAAAACTTTTATTTTTGTCATAAAGTTTATTTTTGATATAGTTTTCAAGCATGGCAGTTTTTGGCTTCCTACAGGCGCAATTTTCATGCTCAAAATGTGGACATATAAAAATATCTTCAAATTCTATACCACAACTTTGAAAAACACTTAGCATTTTTTCATGAGCCTTGTCAAAATTTTCCTTAGGAAAAGAATTTGTGCCTAGGCCATCTTGATTACTCACCATAACAAATTTAAAACCAAAATTTTTTAACTTTAAAAGTGCATTGATAGCACCTTTTTCAAACTCAAGTTTTTCCAAAGAATCGATTTGAAAATCATCTTTTGGCTCATCAATGAGCGTGCCATCTCTATCGATAAATAAAATTTTTGCACTCATTTTAGACTTTCTAATCTTAAACTCACGGCATTTTTATGCCCATCAAGCCCTTCAGCTGCTGCTAAAATTTCCACCACAGGCCCAAGCTTTTTAAAGCCTTCTTTACTAAGTTCTTGTACAGTCATTCTTTTCATAAAATCAGCAAGCCCTAATGAAGAATAAGACTTAGTAAAACCATAAGTTGGCAATACATGATTTGTTCCACTTGCATAATCTCCCATAGATTCTGGAGAATACTCACCTAAAAATACTGAACCTGCATGCATAATATCATCAAGCAAGCTAGATGGATTTTGTGTATGAATAATCAAATGTTCGGGTGCATAGTCATTTGAAATGCTTATGGCATGTTTTATATCTTTTGCAAGAATGATTTTAGAGTGTGCTAAAGATTTGGAAGCAATTTCTTTACGCGCGAGTTTTTCAAGCTGTAAAGCAACTTCACTATCTACTTCTTTGGCTAATTTTTCACTTGTGCAAACTAAAATCGCTTGAGAATCTGCTCCATGCTCAGCTTGTGAGAGTAAATCTGAAGCTATAAATTTAGCATTAGCAAACTCATCTGCTAAAACTAACACTTCAGAAGGGCCTGCTTGCATATCAATAGCCACTCCATGATTATTAACTTGTTTTTTGGCTTCAGTTACAAAGGCATTTCCTGGGCCAAAAATTTTATCTACTTTTTGCACACTTTGCGTTCCATAAGCAAGCGCTGCTATGGCTCCTGCTCCACCTATTTGATACACCGCATCAACTTCGCAAAGTTTTGCTACAAAAGCAATGGCAGGGTGTAGTGGTGCTGGGGAAGCTAAGGCTATAAATTTACAATTTGCAATTTTAGCTGGAATAGCTAACATGAGTGCAGTTGAAAAAAGTGGTGCTAAGCCTCCTGGTATATAAAGTCCTACTTTTTCAATAGCTCTTGTTAGCACCTTACAAGTTACCCCTTCAAAGGTTTGAACTTCTATGGTTTGGCCTTCTTGAGCTTTGTGGAATTTATAGATATTTTCATAAGCTATTTTAATAGCTTGTTTTAACTCATCATCAATTTGCTCTGCTAAATTACTAAGCTCTTCATCGCTTAGTTTAATGGAATTTAACTCTACTTTATCAAATTTTACAGCCATTTGTTTTAAAGCTTCATCGCCATTTATTTTGACATCTTCAATGATTTGTTCTACTATGGTTTTAACCTGTGCATTAGCGCTTATAGCAGGACGCTTAAGTGCTAATTCTTGTTCGCTTTGGTTTAATTTTTCAAAATCAAGTATTTGCATTTTTATCCTTTAAGAGAGCATTTTTTCAATAGGTAAAACTAAAATCGCACTTGCGCCTTCTTTTTTCAAAGCTTCCATAGTTTCCCAAAATAAATTTTCTTGACTTACCATATGTAGCGCCACTCTAGCTTTATCATTTTCTAAAGGTAAAATCGTAGGTTTTTCAACACCTGGTAACAAGGCTGTGATTTTTTCCAGCTTTTCAATAGGAGCATGCAACATGATGTATTTTGACTCTCTTGCTTGCATAACTCCATTAATCCTAATGAGTAGTTTATCGATTAATTCTTGTTTATGTGAAGCTAAACTTTCTTTTCTTTGGATAATGCAAGCTTTTGATTTATAAATCACCATAACTTCTTTAAGCCCATTTGCTTTCAAAGTAGCACCACTTGAAACTAAATCACAAATTCCATCAGCTAAATTTGCACTTGGCGCTACTTCAACTGAGCCTGTTAGCATACAAGTTTTATAAGGAATGTTATTTTCTTCCATAAAACGCTTTAAAAGCTGTGGATAAGAAGTTGCTATGCGTAAATTTTTAAAACTTTCTATACCTTTATACTCACTATTTTCTGGCAATGCTAAAGACAAACGGCACCCACCAAAATCAAGCTTTTTAAGCATTATAAAATCTGCATTTTCGTTTTTTGATTTTCTTTCTAGTTCATTTTCTTCTAAAACATTTTCTCCAACTATACCAAGATCTACCACTCCATCAAAAATTAACCCTGGTATATCATCATCTCTTACTCTAAGTAAATCAATAGGTAAATTTGTAGAAAAAGCAATCAAGCTTTGATCGTGTATGCGAAGTTTTACGCCTATAGATTCAAGTAAGGCGATAGAGTCTTTACTTAAACGACCTGATTTTTGTATAGCTATGCGTAATCTTGAATTTTCTTGCATTTTTTTCCTTTTTTGTAGTTAAAAAGATTAATAGTAGCAAAAAATGGATAAAAATACAAAAAATAGTAAGTAAATAAATAAAAATTAAGAAGTTTTTAGCCTTTAAAAAGGCTAAAAATTAAGCTACAAATTCGATGAAAGCCATTTCTGCAGCATCGCCACGGCGGATTCTTGTTTTGATAATTCTTGTATAACCACCGTTTCTATCTGCAAATTTAGGTGCAATTTCTGTTACAAGTTTATTTGTAGCTTCTTTATCTTGCAAGCTAGCAAAAACTGCTCTGTGAGCATTGAAATCACCTTTTCTTGCACGAGTGATCAATCTTTCAACATAACCTCTTAATTCTTTTGCTTTAGGTAATGTTGTTTCTATTTTACCTGCTTTAATAATAGCAATGGTAAGGTTTTTTAATAAGGCTGCACGATGAGTAGAAGTGCGACCTAACTTTCTATATCCATGTCTATGTCTCATTGATTATCCTTCATTTTGTGCTTTTAATTCTGTAATTTTTTTCTTTAGCGTTTCTTTTGCACTATCACTGAGTTTTGAATTTCCTATAGGGAAACCTATAGATTCCATTACACTTTTAATCTCATCTAAAGATTTTTTACCAAGATTTTTTAAATCTGCAAGTTCGCTAACACTCATTAAAGCAAGTTCACCAATATAAACTACATTTGCTTTTTCTAAGCAGTTAAAACTTCTTGCACTTAAATTTAACTCAGTTATATTTTGAAGTAATTTTACATGTTCTACTTCATTATTTGGTGTTTGACTTCTTACAACGCTTTGTGCATTAGTGATTTTATCAAACACTGATAATTGTTTATACATTGCTTCTAAAGCATTTTTAAAAGCGTCACTTGGTGAAATTTGACCATCAGTTGTGATTGTAAAAACAACTTTTTCATAATCTGGATTATCTTCAAAAAGCACTTTTTCTATATCATAAACCGCATGTTTTACCGGAGTAAAGAACGCATCAAGTGCTATAAATTCAGGATCTAAGAAATTTTGAATTTCTTCAGAAGGCACATAACCTATACCTTTTTCAATGATTAAAGTAAATTCTAAATCTGCATCTTCATTAATCGTTGCAAGATAGCTATCTGCATTCACAACTTCAACAACTTCATTGTCTAAGTCTTTTCCGCAAATTTCTTTTGGTCCTTTAAAACTAAAAGTTACGATTTCTTTTTCAGAATCTGTTTTTAGTTTAAATCTTAATTTTTTTAGATTGATAATAAACAATGCTACATCTTCAAGCATACCACGCATACTATCAAATTCATGTGCTACGCCTTTGATTTTAACTCCTGTTGGAGCAAAACCTACTGTGCTTGAATAAAGCAAACGACGCAAAGGATGCGCCAAAGTAATAGCATAACCAATTTCAAAAGGCCATGCACTTACTTTTGCTACTGTATCACTGATATTTTCAATACTAAACTCTGTTGGTGTATAAGCAGAAGTTGTAATATGTCTCATATCAAAAACCTTTATTATTTAGAGTACAACTCAACGATATATCTTTCCTCAACTGGAATGATAACTTCTTCTCTTTCAGGCTTTCTTGTAAAAATTCCAAATCTTTTATCTTTTTCTACATCAACCCAAGCAACTATACCAGTTTGAGCAGTAAGTTCGATCGCTCTTGAAATTTGAGGATTGTTTTTGCTTTTTTCAATCACTTCAACTTTTTGGCCTGCTTCTACTCTATAACTAGGAATATCTACTCTTTTACCATTTACTAAAATGTGTCCATGAGTTACAAGTTGTCTAGCAAAACGGCGTGTTGTAGCAAAACCCATTCTATAAACAACATTATCAAGTCTTTGTTCTAAAAGCTGGATCAAAAGCGCACCGGTATTGCCATCTTTTCTAGCAGCTTCACTAAATAATCTTCTAAATTGTTTTTCACTAACACCATACATAAATTTAGCTTTTTGTTTTTCTCTTAATTGAAGTCCGTATTCGCTGATTTTAGCTTTTCTTTGTCCATGCTGACCTGGTGCGTAAGGGCGTTTATCTAAAGCACTTTTACCTGCTAATCTTCTTTCGCCTTTCATTGCCAAGCTTACGCCAAGTCGTCTTTCTAATTTTTCTACTGGTCCTCTATATCTTGCCATTATAATTCTCCTAAATCTTATATCTTATTCTTAGACACGACGACGTTTTGGTGGTCTACAACCATTATGAGCTAATGGGGTAATATCTTTTAAGAAAGTTACTTTGATACCTTCCATAGCACCTACACTTTTAACTGCTGTTTCACGACCACTTCCTGGCCCTTGTACTTTAATGCCTACTTCTTTAATACCATGTTCTTTTGCTTTATTTAAAGCATCTTCTACTGCTTGTTGTGCCGCATAAGGAGTTGATTTTTTAGAACCTTTAAATCCTAAACCACCTGCACTACTCCATGCAATAGCATTTCCCATTTCATCAGTTACAGTAACCATAGTATTATTAAATGTTGCACTGATATAAACTATACCTTTAGCTATATTTTTTTTAACTATTTTTTTCTTAACAACTTTTCTTTTTGCCATTTTCTATCCTTATGATTTTGCACCAACGGTTTTTCTCTTACCTTTTCTAGTTCTGGCATTTGTTTTTGTTTTTTGACCACGAACCGGTAAGCCTTTTCTATGTCTTAAGCCTCTAAAGCTTCCTAGATCCATTAATGCTTTGATATCCATAGCAACTTGTTTTCTAAGATCACCCTCAACCATATAGTTTTCTTGAATTTCTTTACGGATAGCCGCTGCTTCGTCCTCACTTAACTCATGAACTCTTTTATCATAAGAAATTCCGGTTTTATCTAAGATTTTTCTTGAAGTATGCAAACCTATACCATAAATATAAGTCAAACCATATTCAATTCTTTTTTTCTTTGGTAAATCTACACCTGCAATACGAGCCATAAATTATCCTTGTCTTTGTTTGTGTTTTGGATTTTCGCAAATAATGCGAACTACGCCTTTACGACGAACTACTTTGCATTTGTCACACATCTTTTTAACAGATGGTCTAACTTTCATGCTTTACTCCTGTTATTGTAAATTCCACTTTTTTACAACTGCACCAGGTTTTTAGAGTAACCAACTATTTTCAAAATAAGTGGTGATTTTGAAAATACTTCTTCATACAGTTTTATTGCAATTTCTGCAAAAGTGCTAATTATACTTTACTTTTGCTTTTAAACAACTTAGACTTATTTGTATCTAAATGTAATACGACCCTTATCAAGACTATAAGGCGTTAGCTCTACTTTAACTCTATCGCCAGGCATAATTCTAATATAATGCATACGCATTTTACCTGCAATATGACAAAGTATCATATGTTTATTATCTAATTCGACTTTAAAAGTCGCATTAGGTAAAGCTTCGATTACATTACCATCGATTTCGATAATATCATCTTTTGCCAATATTTCTCTCCTTTCTATAAAATACAAAGCTATTATTTTATCACAATTTTTCTTTTTAAATTTTTAATATTTTTTTACAAACTATAATATTTTTACTATAATTACAAAATTACTACAAAAAGAAAGTATTTATAGATGTCAAAAACTTTAAAAAGAGGTGATTTTAAAACTCTTTCCTTATCTTCTTTGGGTGGAGCTTTAGAATTTTATGATTTTGTTATTTTTGTATTTTTTGCTAATTATATTTCAAGAAATTTTTTTCCTAGTGATTTAAGTGATTTTTGGAAACTTTTAAACACTTATGGGGCTTTCGCAGCAGGATATTTAGCTAGACCAATCGGTGGTATAATTATGGCACATTTTGGAGATAAAATGGGTCGCAAAAAGATGTTTATGCTTAGTATATTACTCATGGTGCTTCCAACTTTCTCTCTAGCTTTTATACCTACTTTTGAAACTATAGGATATTTTGCTCCTATTTTTTTACTACTTGTTAGAATAGCTCAAGGTATAGCTATAGGCGGAGAACTCCCTGGTGCTTGGGTATTTGTAAAAGAACATGCACCCGATGGAAGAGATAGTTTTTATATTAGCGCTATTAATGCTTCTATGGCTTTTGGAATTCTTTTAGGCTGTATTGTTGCCTTAGCGATTAATCATTACTTTGATCAAGAAGCAATTTATGAATATGCTTGGCGTATTCCATTTGCCATAGGTGGATTTTTTGGTATCATTTCTATATATCTTAGAAAATTTTTAGAAGAAACACCTGTTTTTCAAAAAATGCGACAAGAAAATGATTTAGAAAAATTTCCTTTAAAAACACTTTTTAAAGAAAAAAATATTTATTTAGACATCATTGCTTCTATGCTTTTAACTTGGATGCTCACAGCCTGCGTGATAATACTTATTTTACTTATGCCCAATTTTATATCAGAAGTTTTGATTCTTGATAAAACAGATGCGATTTTAATCCAAATGTTTGCAATAGTGATTTTATCTTGTGGAACTTTACTTGCTGGAATTTGGGTTGATAAATTTGGTTTTTTAGCTACCGCTTTAATTTTTACCATAGGATTTAGTTTATCGTGCTTTTTTTATTTTTATTTTTTCTATGCTCAAATTTTGCATTTGAGTATATATTTTTATTTTATAGCGTGTTTTTTTGGTGGTATTAATGCTTTAGCACCTATTTTAATGTGTAAAATTTTTAAGCCAAGTATTCGTTTTAGTGGAATTTCTTTTTCTTATAATATAGCTTATGCAATAGCGGGTGGTTTCACTCCTCAACTTGTATTTGCATTACATTCTTTGGCTATAAAACCTGAAAATCCTTTCGTGTATGGAATTTTTATTTATATTTTGTTTTTATCCCTGATAACACTGATAACTACCATATTTACTTATAAGAGGTTAAGATTTTAATGTTATAATTAAAAAAAATTATTAATTAAAAATTTATAAAATTAAAGGAAAATGATTATGAAAATTTTTATTGTTTTAATACTTTCTTTGTTGCCACTTTTAGCATTTGAAATGATTACACCTATACCAGAAAGCATTCCTTATAATAAAGAAAAAGCTATTTTAGGAAAAAAACTCTATATGGATACAAGTTTATCAAAAGATAAAAAAGTATCTTGCAATAGTTGTCATGATATTGCAAATTTTGGAGTAGATAATAAAACTTTTTCAACAGGTATTAATGGCATAATAGATGAGCCATTCCATACTCCTACAAATTTTAATGCCGTTTTTAGCCTAGCACAATTTTGGAGAGGCAATGCAAAAGATTTACAAGAACAAGCCAAACATCCTTTGTTAAACCCTAAAGAAATGGGGTTAAAAGATGCAGATGAAGTGGTGCAAATAGTAAAAACTAACGCAATTTATGAAAAAGAATTTAAAAGACTTTACGGAGAAGTTACCTTTGATAATATAGCAGATGCTTTAGCTGAATTTCAAAAAACCTTACTTACGCCAAATTCCCCATTTGACCGCTACTTAAAGGGAGATAAAAATGCTATAAGCGAACAAGCAAAAAGAGGCTATAATGCCTTTTTATCAAATGGTTGTATAGCGTGCCATCAAGGACAAAATATAGGTGGAAATATGTATCAAAAAATGGGAGTATTTGTTCCTTATGATAATGGAACAAATTGGAAAGGACGCTATGAGATCACTCAAGATCCTCACGATCAATTTGTAGTAAAAGTGCCAAGTCTTAGAAACATAGCCAAAACTGCTCCTTATTTTCATGATGGTTCTATGCCAACACTTGATGCTTGCGTACAATTTATGGCGTATTATCAGCTTGGTAAATTTTTAGAGCAAGATGTAGTTGATGATATAGTTGCATTTTTAAATTCTTTAACAGGAGAATACCATGATCCACTCAAATAAAAAAACTTTCTCTTTTTTAAAACAATTCATCACTTTATCCATAGTGGTTTTGGTATTGCTTTTAACTTTGACTTTATTTATTTTTAATACTTACAATACCACCAAAAGAAATTCACTTATTATGGATTCTTTTCAAAAATTAGAAATTCTAGATACTAAAATAGATGAAATTTTTAAAAATAAACTCAATTTACAAAATTATGACACTAGCGTTGCTTTAATACAAGATTTTGAAAATACTTTAGCAATTTTAAAAGCCAATAAAATAGACACTAAAAAAATACAAACGATTTTTGAGAAAAAAAATGCTCAATTACAGCATTTTAAATCAGCTAATTCTATTGCTATAAATTCAAAACTTTATCTTTATGAAATTCAACAAGAAATCATCAAACAAACAAATCAATTAGCACTCACTACTCAAGAGGCTAAACAAATAGAATATATAGGAAATATTTTAAGCATTATAGGAACTATGGATATATTAGAACCTTTAGCGCAAAATAGATTACAAAATCTTGTCACAAATTTAAACGCAAAAGATTCTCAATTACCACAAGAGTTATTTGAGCTTTTTAATACACATTGTAAGATGATATTAAGTCAAATTAAAATATTAAAAGATAATTC
Source organism: Campylobacter sp. IFREMER_LSEM_CL2194 (assembly GCF_025771685.1). NCBI lineage: Bacteria > Pseudomonadati > Campylobacterota > Epsilonproteobacteria > Campylobacterales > Campylobacteraceae > Campylobacter > Campylobacter sp. IFREMER_LSEM_CL2194. Next base: position 93,519 of record NZ_JAKMQS010000004.1, on the reverse strand, counting down.
TCAAAGTTTTCTTGATCAAGAACTGCAAAAACAAATTCTAGCACACCAAAATTTAATTGCTAAAAATATCAATCTACAAAATAAATATAATCTTTATACAGCTATAGGAATTTTCCTATTTACCTTAGTTGTATTGATTTTTTTCATACTTTTAACATTAAAAAAAGTAATCATACCTATATCTTTACTTGAAAAACTAAGTGCAAATCTAGCGGGAGAACATGCGAATTTAAGTGCAAGATTAGACATTGATAAAAAAAGTGAATTAGCTACAAGTGCTGGCTATATAAACTCTTTTATACAAATAGTGCAAAATTCGGTTTTAGAAGCTATACAAACTGCAAATTCAAGCCACAAAAGCTCACAAAAACTTTCCCAAAATGCTGAAATTTTACAGCAAAGTTCACTTTTACAGCATGAGCAAATTTCTAATGTCCATGAAATAAGTTCTGTTTTAGAAAGTCATATAGACTTAACTCAAAATCTAGCTAAAAATACTATAAAAGATATGCATGATATGCAAGAAGTTATGGGAGAAGTTGAAAAAACACTTAAAGAGTTAGTAGAGCTTATATTACTAAGTGGAGAAAAAGAACAAAGTGTTTTAAGTGCTATGGATATACTAGTACAAAGTGCTGATAGTATTGTAGAAGTTACAGCAGCTATTAAAGATATAGCCGATCAAACTAACTTACTAGCTTTAAATGCAGCTATTGAAGCAGCTCGTGCAGGAGAACATGGTAGAGGCTTTGCTGTTGTTGCTGATGAAGTTAGAAACTTAGCTGATAAAACTACAAAATCTTTAGTCGCTATAGAAACTACTGTAAGAACTATAGTACAACAAATCAATGACAACAAAAGCTTGATGGATGGAATTCATCAATCCATGAGTGATACTTCCAACAAAGCTAATATCTTACAAGGTGAGGTTGGAACTTCTATAGAAAAATTAAAAACAAGTATCCATTCTACTAAAATTATGGAAGAAAAAAGTGATGAGTCAAAAGCTAAAATGAATGAGTTAGAACAAAATGTAGAAAAAGTGACTGAGCTTGCAAATTGTGTTAAAAACTATTCACTCGAGCTAACACAAATTTCACAAGATGTTTTAGAAAATGCTTCTAAACTTTCAGAAAAACTAAAAACATTTGAGTAAGAAAGTTTAAACTTTCTTACTTAGATAAAATATCTGCTTTGCCATTTATAATTGCAACACAATGCTCATAATGAGCAGCATTTAATCCATCTTTGCTTCCTGCTTCCCAATTACCTTTTAAATGTATTGGTGTGCCATCTTTTTGACATACCATAGGCTCTATGCAAAATACCATGCCATTTTTGATTTTAGGTCCACTTTTTGCACTAGCACCTGGTTCTAAATAATTTGGAATTTCAGGCTCACCGTGTGGCTTTTTACCTATACCATGACCACAATAACCTTTCAAAGGTACAAATCCTCTTTTAGCGATAAACTCGCCAAGCTCATATGAAAGCTCTTTAAAACGCATACCTTCTTTGATAATATCTATAGCATAATACAAAGCATCTTTAGCACAAGCAATCAAAGCCTCATCAGTGGCTGAAATTTGACCTATAGGTATAGTCCTTGCTGCATCTCCATAATATCCATCTATGCAAGTACCCACATCAAGCCCTAAAATATCGCCTTCTTTTAAAATACGCTCATCCCCTACACCATGAATGCAAGCTTGATTAAGCGAGATACAAATACTGCCTGGAAAACCATATAAGCCTTTAAAAGATGGTTTTGCACCATGATCAAGTATAAATTCTTCTGCTTTAATGTCAATTTCTTTTAAACTCATACCCGGAACTATAATGCCTTCTAGATAGTCAAGCGTTCTAGCTACAAGTTCATTTGCCTTGCGTAGTTTTTCTATTTCTGCTGGTTTTTTGATTTCTATCATTTATATTTTCCTTAAAATTTTTAAAAATTTAGCATTTATGCGCTTTTAAAAGCTTTAAGGGAAAACCTTAAGTTCTAAAACTTAAGGTTTTAACATACACTTGTAAGATTGGTAGCTAAACCACCTAAAGAAGTTTCTTTGTATTTTGAGTTCATATCCTTGCCAGTTTCATACATAGTTTTTATGACCTCATCAAGACTTACTTTTGGAGTTGATTTTCTACTCATTGCCATTCTAGCAGCTGAAATAGCTTTGATCGCTCCAAAGGCATTTCTTTCTATACAAGGAATTTGCACCAAACCACTTACTGGATCACAAGTTAATCCTAAATGATGCTCCATCGCAATTTCAGCAGCATTACAAGCTATCTTTGCATCAAAACCCATCACAGTAGCCATAGCTCCTGCTGCCATAGAACTTGCACTACCAATTTCAGCTTGACAGCCAGCTTCAGCACCACTTATGCTTGCATTTTTCTTATAAAAAGAACCTATTAACATAGCAGTTAGCAAAAAATTAATAGCCTTTTCATCATTAAAACCAACTGTATGGTTTTTAAGATAAAGCATTACAGCAGGCACAACAGCACAAGCTCCATTGGTTGGAGCAGTTACTACTCTAGCTCCACTTGCATTTTCCTCTGCAATAGCAATAGCATATAAAGAAATAAAATCAATAATCCCCAAAGGATCGCTTGTCATAGCCAAACGCTCATTAAGCCCTTTAGCACGGCGCTTTAAGTGCAAATTTCCTGGAAGAAAATCTGAACTTGGATGAATACCATTATAATAAACTTCTTGCATTACTTCCCAAATTTCTAAACAATAAGCTCTAATTTCTTCTTTGGTATGAAATTGAAGCTCATATTCATAAGAAAGTTTTGCTAGATCCCATGATTTTTCTTCACAAATTTTTAAAGCATCACTTGCATTGTTAACATCAAGTTCTAATTTAGTATGTTTTTGCTCACAAGCCCCATCTTTGTGTTTTTGAAGCTCAGCTTCACTCATAACAAAACCACCACCCACTGAATAATAAATTTCTTCAGCAATGATTTCTCCATTTTCATCATAAGCACTTACTTTTAACCCATTTTCATGTAAAGGTAAAAAGTCTTTTTCAAAAATCAAATCTTTATCATAATCAAAATTTAATTCTTTTTGAGCATTTAAAACCAAAATTTTATCTTGTAAAATTTTATTAAACACACGATCTTGCAAAGCAGCGTTGAGTTCTTTTGCTCTTAAGCCACTCAAACCCCATATAATAGCCTTATCACTTAAATGGCCTTTACCAGTAAGCGATAAAGAGCCATAAAGTTTGATTTGAATTTTTGTAATTTGCGTGATTTTATCTTTAATCTTTTCACAAAACATATTACCCGCTAGCATTGGTCCTAAGGTATGAGAAGATGAAGGACCAACACCAACTTTAAATATACTTAAATTACTACTCATTCACTAACACCTTAAAAAGTATAAATTACAGTGATAATTGTCAAAATACCTGTGATAAATACAAATGCATCTAAAGCTTTATTTTGGAATTTTTTCATTTTAGAAACAGTGTAAATTGCAATCATAGGCATTAAGAATAAGATTGCAGCAATAATTGGACCACCTAAGCTTTCAATAAAACCTAAAATGCTTGGATTTACATAAGCAGTAATTAACATAACAATATACATTACTAAAGTAGAATAAACTGCGATTTTTTTCAAATCAGGGTTTTCATTGCCTGCTAATTTGCAGCATTTTCTAACTATACCATAAGCACCTTCTCTAGCACCAAAATAATGACCAAAGAATGAACTAGAAATTGCTAAAAATGCGATTAATGGACCACCATAAGAAATAAATGGATTATCAAGCTTATTAGCAAAATAAGAAAGCACAGGTATGTTTTGCGCTCTTGCTTCAGCAAGTTCAGCTGGAGTTAAAGAAAGCACACAAGATACTACAAAAAACATAACAAAAGCAAGTAACATTACAGAGGTTCTAAGTAAAATTTGATTTGCTTTTTGTACCGAATTTTCAGGATATTCTCTTTTTACACTTAGAGAAAAAGTAGAAATAGCCGGTGAGTGATTAAACGAAAACACTAAAACTGGTAAAGTTAGCCACACTATAGTGATAAATTCTTTCGTACCAGGAATAGCACTAAAACTTTCAAATGACCATTGTGGAATAAGATATAAAGAAAATAAAAATAAAATAGCACATAAAGGATACACAAGCCATTCACATACTTTAGTGATTAATTCTTCACTAAAAAGCATAATAAGCATAAAAATACTTACCAAAACAAAAGCAAAAAGCGCTCTATAAAAAGGAAGTAAATTAGCTATAGTTTTTCCTTGTTCATTAACACTTGTTTGATACATAGCACTAATTGCACTTGCAAAAGAACCATTTGGATCTAAAAGTGGTAAGAATTGATTATAAATAAAACTCTCAAAAGTATTAGTTATACCTACACAATACGCTAAACAAATTGGGAAAATTGCAAAGAAATAAAGCACAGAAATAAAAATACTTACTTTTCTACCAAAATACTCTTCAGCCGCATGAGTAATGTCTTTATCATTACCATTTGCTTGGCATACAAAACGACTTAAGGCTCTATGGCTTAAATACACCATTGGAAAAATAATCAAAGCCATCACAACAACTGGCCAAAAACCACCAACACCTGCCTTAATAGGTAAAAATAAAATCCCCGCACCAACTGCAGTCCCAAAAAGAGAAAGCATCCAACGCGTATCAAAAGAATTCCACTTAAGATTATCCACATTTTCTCCTTGTAAAAAATAATAAAAATTTTCATATTACTATATATATAAAAAAATTAAAATTTCTTAAAATAGCTCAAACTTTAAAAAATTATATTAATTATTAATGAAAAATTATCAAAAATACACATATTAATGATTTTTTTTCATAAATTTACTTGGGTTTTTATGCTTTAAATTTGATATAATCAGCGATTTTGATTAAATTTTTAAGGGAAAACAATATGACAAATTACAAAAAAGCTGTTTTTGCTCTAGCACTTAGTTCTTTTTGTATGGGAGTAACTGAATTTGTCATGGCTGGAGTTTTAATAGATATACAAAATCATTTTAATATCGATGCAAAAAGCGCAGGGTGGCTTACGACTTTATATGCTATAGGGGTTGTGGTTGGTGCTTTATCATTCACTGTCTTTCTTAGTCCTTATAAAAGACATGTGCAATTACTTGTTAATATATTAATTTTTGCATGTGCAAATTTAGTAATATTTTTTAGTGATAGTTTTTATCTTAGCGCTTTTGCGAGATTTATAGCAGGAACACAGCATGGTGTGTTTTATATTATCGCTACTTTGGCTATTGTATCTATTGCACCCAAAGATAAAAAAAGCCAAGCAATCGCGATAATGGTTACAGGACTTACAGTTGCTTTAATAAGCGGGGTTCCTATAGGAACGTTTATTGGACATTATTTTGGATTTAAATACATCTTTTTGTTGATTTTCATTTTAAGCATGCTCGCACTTTGTGGAATTTATTTTTTAATGCCGAAAAATATAAACTCAAATTCTATTCAATTTAAAGATTTTATTCCTGCTTTTTCTAACGTCAATCTTTTAAAAACTTATACTATTTCTATATGTGGTTGTGGAGCACATTTTATACTCTATACTTATTTGCAAAAGTTATTGGTTGAAAAAAGTGGATTTGATGTTAGCATGAGTGGATATATTTTGCTTTTTTATGGAATTTGTGCGATTTTTGGAAATTTGTGGGGCGGAAAAATGGTGGATAAATATGGTGCTGTTTATTCTTTAAGAATTATACTTAGCATGCAAGTTTTGATTTATCTTAGCTTTTTATTTACTATGCACTCTCAAATTTTAGTCATTATCTCTTTGTCTTTAATAGGCTTTTTCTCTTTTTCAACCATATCAGCTTTTAAAGTCTTAAGTATAGCAAAAGCTAAAAGATATACATATAAAGCTCAAGAAAGCACCGTAAGTGTTAATGAAGCATCATTTAACATAGGTATTGCCCTTGCTTCATTTATTGGTGGTTTAGTTCTAACTTATTTTGGAATTGAATTTAATGCTTTATTTTCTGCGATTTTTGTTTTACCTGCTTTGTTATTTGCATTTTTATTTGCAAAGGATAAATTTTCTTCTATAAAAAGAAAGGCTTAGTCAAATAAGCTTTTCTCAAAACACTTTAGCATAAAGCTTTTGCGGTGCAAGGGCGAATAACCAAATGCTTTAATTTTTTCTATATGAGCTTTTGTACCATAACCTTTGTGTTTATCAAAATCATAATGATTATATAATTTAGAAAAATAACACATTTTTTGATCACGACTTACCTTGGCTAATATACTAGCTGCTGAAACTTCTTGTACCTTCATATCAGCTTTAATCATGGTTTTTATACCTAAAACCCCATAATTTAAATTTCCATCATATAAAATCTCATCTTGATTAAAGTGTTTTTTTATGATTTTTAAAGCTAGTTGCAAACACTGACTAAGCCCCAAAGTATCAATCTGCAAAGGCGAAAAAGCAAGGATTAAAAAATTTGAGCTAGAAAGAATTTGCTCATATAATTCTTCTCTTTTTTTTGCGCTTAATTTTTTAGAATCAGCCAAACCATCAATATTTTTTAAAAGCTTGCAAGCTCCTATGTGCATATCTCCAGCCAAAGCCCCGCGTCCAGCCTCATCTACTCCAACTAAAGCCATTATCTTTCCTTTATAATGCTATATTTTTCTACTAAATTTTCTAAAGAATAATTCATATTAGCAGGAGAGCTTGAAGGGAGTTCAAAAAATTCTTGCTCAGGATAAAATTTAGCAAAATATTTACTTGCAACTTTACCTAATACACAAATTTTTTCTATATTTGCCTTATCTAAAATCATATTTATATCATTTGCTTTAGCATAAGAAATAGTTTTATCATCTGAATTTTTTATCTTACAACTTGCTATAACATCCCAAAGTGCTATATGATTTGCTTTTAAAAAAGCTTTTTGAACTTGTACTGTTTTTAACTCACACTCAAATAATATTTCAAAAATACGCCAAAAACGATTTTTGCTATGTTGATAATAAAAATTTTCTTCTCTTGATTTAATAGATGGAAAAGAACCTAGTATTAAAACTTTTGAGTTTTCATCAAAAAAAGGTTTGAAAGGATGAGTTAGAATTTGCATATTAGACCTTGATAAAAATAAAATATTTTATCATTTTTATCAAGGTTTTTAAAATTATCCTAAAAATTCGCGTTTGAAGTATTCTTTTGGAGCTTTACACAAAGGACAGGCATTTGGTGCTTTTTTACCACGGTGTATATGCCCACAAACTTCACAAACCCATAATTCTTCTACTTCTGAGTTAAAGAAATCTTCTTCTTCAAGCATTTTTTTAAGCGCTAGATATTCTCTTTCATGTTCAATTTCTACTTTACCTATAGCTGTAAATAATCTTGCTATATTTCTTTTGCCCTCATCTTCTGCGATTTTTGCAAAATTTGGATACATAGTAGTATGCTCATAATTTTCACCCTCTGCTGCACAGATTAAATTTTTAGCAGTTTCTTCTAAAGCTTTACCATCTACTAATTCATGATAAGCTTTAAATTCAGCTCTTGCGTGCCATTTTTCATTTTCTGCAGCTTCTCTAAAATGTTTTGCAATAGCATGCCAACCTTCTTCTTGAGCAATATCTGCAAATAAATCGTATTTATTTCTTGCCATAGATTCTCCAGCAAAAGCTTTCATTAAATTTACAGCTGTTAAATCTTTAGTAATACACTCCATTTCTTGACCACAGCAACTAAGCTTTCCACCACCTACATTTTGTACTTCTACTTCATTGCCACATTTTTGGCATTTATAACTTTCATATTGTTTCATTTAATATCCTTGTGATTAATTAAGTAAGATTTTTATTGAAAAATCCACCCAAATGTTATTTTAGCATTTGGGTGTTAAAGGTTTTAGTATTTTAAGAAATATTCTTGGATTTTCTTAGGATCGCTTGTTTTAGTTAGAGCAAGCATTAATAATACTCTAGCTTTTTGAGGACTCATATCACCTGTATCAATGAAACCAAGTTTTGCATCAGTATCACTTACTGCAACTCTACCAGCTACTACGCGTGAGCTTACCGCTACATTAAGACCCTTTTTAAGCAACTCTTTTAACACATCTTTTTGATAATCATGAATACTACCAGCACCTGTTCCAGCTACAACTATACCTTTAGTTCCATTTTCAAACAAAGCTTTTGCTGCAACACCACTACCATCATTTGCATAACTATAAAGAATATCTACTTTTGGTAATTCTTTTAGCTTACTAACATCAAATGGAGATTTTTTGGTGTGTAATTTTGTATTAGTATTATAGAAAAATGCTTTTCCATCTACTATATAACCCATATCACCCATATCTGGTGAGCTAAATGCATTTACATTTAAACTATGAGTTTTCATAACGCCTCTAGCACTTTGAATTCTATCATTCATAGCCACCATTACGCCTTTATTTTTTGCTTGAGGATTTGCTGCTAATGCTACAGCGTTGTAAAGATTTTTAGGACCATCTGCACTAATTGCAGTTGATGGGCGCATTGCACCAACCAAAACAACAGGCTTGTCGCTTTTTACGGTTAAATTTAGGAAATATGCAGTTTCTTCCATAGTATCAGTACCATGAGTAATTACAACTCCATCTACATCAGATTTTAAAAGTCTATTAACTTCTTTAGCAAGTTTTAGCCAAATTTCATTTGTCATATCTTTGCTATCAATATTAGCAATTTGATCTCCGCTAATTACTGCTAAATCTTGAATTTGAGGCACTGCCTTAATCAAAGCATCAACCCCCAAAACTCCAGCTGTATAACCTGTAGTAGCTACTGAACTATCAATCGAACCAGCGATGGTTCCACCTGTAGCTAAAATCGCAACTTTTGGTTTTGCTTCCAAAATTCCTGCTCCTAAACTTAGTGCCATAGCTGCACACATTAACATTTTTTTCATGTTAGTCCTTTCATTAGAAATGATAAAGATTATAATGCAACTATGTTTAAATAAAAATAAATTATAAATATAAAAAATACTTTAGTAAATAACCATTAATTTAAAGCCATAAATTTGCAATTTTTTTTAGTTTTTCTACATCACTTGAAGCATAAAATTCAATATTAGCTTCTTCTTGGATTGATGTTAAGTTAAATTCTTGCTGTAATTGCAAAGCTATAGCCTCACCCGAATGAACAAGTTTTGTGTTTTTACCAAAATATTCTGACAAAGAATGAGCGATTAAGGGAAAATGTGTGCATGCTAAGATTAAAGCATTAGGATGAAATTTGAGCTTATTAAAATAATACTCAAAAGCAGCTTTTAAAAAATCTCCTTGAAAAATCCCTTCTTCAACCATAGGTACAAAAAGTCCCGTTGCTTTTTCTTCCACTTTTAAAAAGCCTTCTTTGATTAAAGCTTGTTTATAAGCGTGAGAATCCACGGTAGCTTGTGTTGCAATGACTAATATATTAGAGTTTTTATCTTCTAAAGAGTTTTTAACCGCTAAAACTCCTGCTTCTATAACTCCAAGAACCGGAAATGGTGCATTTGCTTTTAGAATTTCTAAAGCATGCGCACTAACTGTATTACACGCAATAATAAGCATATCGACTTTTTTTTCTTTGAAAAATTCTAAAGCTTCTAGGGAAAATTTAATGATAGTTTCTTTATCTTTAACCCCATAAGGCACTCTTGCAGTATCCCCATAGTAAATATATTCTTTAAAAAGTTTTGCTTGAAGTAAAGATTTTAAAACACTAAGCCCACCTACACCGCTATCAAAAACGCCTAGTCTCATCAAAATCCTTTAAAAAGGAAGAAAGTAGAAAATCTACTTTCTTATAAGCCTACTGCACTTAAAGTTTGGTATTTATTCATATAAATTTGAGCTTCGATTTTTCTCATTGTATCAAGTGCTACTTGAACTACAATCAAAACAGAAGTTCCACCAAAATAAAAAGGCACACCAAACAACTTCACAATAAGCCATGGTAATGTAGCTACAAGCCCTAAATAAATAGAACCTGACAAGGTAAGTCTTGACGCTACTTCATTAAGATAATTCGCAGTTCCTTCACCTGGTCTAATACCTGGTATGAAACCACCTTGTCTTTTAAGATTTTCAGCTATATCTTTTGCATTAAATACAATTGATGCATAAAAATACGCAAAGAAAATAACAAGTAAGAATGTTAAAATATGAAAGAAAAATCCATTTGGATTTAAAAAGTCATAAATTTTTAACACATATTCATTTGTACTTGTTTGTAAAATAGTACTTGGAAACATCAAAATCGCACTTGCAAAAATAGGAGGAATAACACCACTTAAGTTGATCTTAATAGGTATATAGTTCATAATACGTTTGTTTTGATTTTGCATGATTACTTTTCTTGAGTAAGAAATAGGAATTCTTCTTTCTCCAAGTTCTACTACTATAATAGCCCAAATAGTAAGTAAAATTACAACTAAAATGGCAATGATAGTCAAGAAATTCATCTCGCCTGTATTTACCAAATTTACTGTTCCACTAATTGCACCTGGAATTGTAGAAACAATACCACCAAAGATAATTAAAGAAATACCATTTCCTATACCGCGTTGAGTGATTTGCTCACCTATCCACATCAAAAGCATGGTACCTGCAAGCATAGAAACAGCAGAAAGTGCGATAAAAGTATTCATATCAATCATAATGGCTGATTGACCTGCTTTTCCATGAAGACTTTGTAAGCCTATAGAAACGCCTATACTTTGTATCAAAGTGATAGCTATAGTAGCATAACGGATAATTTGCATATATTTTTGCATACCATCACGTTCTTTTTTCATTTTTCCTATATTAGGAAAAGTTGCCGCTAAAAGCTCCATAATAATCGAAGCAGTAATATAAGGCATAATGCCTAGAGAGATGATGCTAAGTCTTTCAGCAGCACCTCCACTAAACATATTAAACAAGCCTAATGCATTAGATGCATTAGAATCAAAAAATTCCTTGATAACACTGACATTAACCCCCGGAACTGGAACATAAGCTAATATTCTATAAGCGAATAAAAAAGCTAATGTTATGAGAATTTTATTTGTCAATGTTTTATTCATTATTTTTGTCCGCTAAAAGTAATCTTCTCGTCTTTAATTTTACTAGCAAGATCTTTAGCGCTTGCTCCAATAAGCTTAACTTTATTTACATTTTTTGAAAGCTTATGAATGCTATTGATTGTTTCAAATGTAATTTCGCTAAGCTCTTTGATTGCTGTGATTTTTTCAACATTAATCACATAAGGTTTTTCAAATTTAGAAGTAAAGCCTACCTTTGGTAAACGTCTTTGAAGTGGTTGTTGACCCCCTTCAAAACCTCTTTTTTCATTATAACCTTTTCTAGCAGTTTGGCCTTTTCCACCTTTAGTAGAAGTTTTACCCATACCACTACCTTGACCACGGCCTATTCTTTTGGTTTTATGTGTTGAACCTGGTGCTTTTGTTAAATTCATTGATTATCCTTTAAGCATTGTAAGTGCTTTGATAGTAGCACGCACAACATTTGCTGAATTATTTGAACCTAAAGACTTAGTTAAAATGTCTTTAATACCTGCAAGTTCCACGATAGGACGTGTTGAACCACCTGCGATAACCCCTGTACCTTCGCTTGCTGGTTTAAGTAAAATTCTACTTGCGTTGTATTTTACTTCTACATCATGAGGGATAGTTGAACCTTTTGTTTTAACTTCAACAATGTTTTTAAAAGCATCATCAACTGCTTTTCTTATAGCATCTGGAACTTCTTTAGCTTTTCCATAGCCCACACCAACTAAACCTTTTCTATTTCCAACGATAACTAAAGCAGTAAATCTAAATCTTCTACCACCTTTAACAACCTTAGTAACCCTGCCGATATCGACGATTACTTCTTCAAATTCTTCTCTATTATATTTTTCCATCGATCTTCCTTTTGGGTTATAGTTTGATTCCGTTTTCTCTTAGTGCTTCAGCTAAAGCTGCAATCACACCATGGTATAAATAACCATTTCTATCAAACACTGCTTCTTCTATGTTTTTAGCTTTTAAAACTTTTGCAAATTCAGCTGCTATTTTTTTAGCGCCTTCTTTATTTGCTTTAACACCAATTTTTCTTCCATCTACTGCTGCTAAAGTTACTGCTTTAACATCATCGATAGCTTGGATATATAAAGTTCTGTTTGATTTGAAAACAGAAACTCTTGGAAGAGCTTGTGTTCCTGAAATTTTTGCTCTAATTCTTTTTTTTCTTTTAATTCTTAAAGATATTTTTCTTTTTAATACATTTGCTCTCATATTCTATCCTTACTTCTTAGATGTCTTACCAGCTTTGCGGATAATACGCTCATCTGAATATTTAACACCTTTTCCTTTGTAAGGCTCAGGTGGTCTAAATTCACGAATTTGAGCAGCAACTTGTCCTACCACTTGTTTATCACTACCTTTGATAATAACATTGTTTTTATCAACAGTAATTTCTATGCCTTCTGGAATAGCATAGTTGATAGGATGAGAAAAACCTAAAGCAAGTTCAAGAACTTTACCTTTTAACGCAGCTTTATAACCAACACCGTTGATTTCTAAAGTTTTGCTAAAACCATCAGTTAAACCGATGATGATGTTTTGAGCTAAAGCTCTATAAGTTCCCCAATAAGCTCTACTTTGTCTATCTTCACCTTTAGGAGAGAAAAGAATTTGTCCTTCTTTAATCTCAACATTAACATTTGCTTTTGTATCAAGCTCTTTTGCTAAATTTCCTTTTTTGAATTTTAGCAAGTTACCTTCTAATTTTACTTCTACTCCACTTGGAATAGCAACTGGTTGTTTACCTATACGAGACATTCATTTTTCCTTTTTACTTGTCTACGATATGACTACTTTATAAGAATGGATACCGAATACCATAAAAAGTAGAAACTCTTACCAAATAGTACATAAAACTTCGCCGCCAACGCCTGCTTTGTAAGCTTCGTCGTTAGCTAAAACACCTTTTGAAGTGCTTACTACGATAGTACCATAACCGTTTTTAAATCTTTTGATCTCATCTTTGCCTTTATAAACACGACGACCAGGTTTAGAAATACGCTTAACTTCGTTAATTACGCTTTTACCTTTTTCATCGTATTTTAAAACTACATTGATGAATTTCTTTTTATCCTCTTCAATAACATTAAAGCTTTCAATATAACCTTTAGCTTGGAAAATTCCAAGTAAAGCTTCGATAACTTTAGAATGCAAAAGTTGAGTAGTTTCTAATCTTCTCATCCCTGCATTTCTAATTCTTGTTAGTGAATCTGAAATTAAATCATTTATCATGGTTCTTTCCTCTTACCAACTTGCTTTTTTAAGACCAGGAATTAAACCTTCATTTGCCATTTTTCTTAAGCAAACTCTACAAATTCCAAAATCTCTATAAACTGAATGTGGTCTTCCACAAATTTGGCATCTAGTATACCCTCTAACGCTAAATTTAGGTTTGCGGGCAGCTTTTGCAATCATTGATTTTTTAGCCATATTACTTTCCTTTTGCAAATGGCACGCCAAATAATTCTAATAATTTTTGTGCCTCTTTATCTGATTTTGCTGTTGTAACGATAGAAATGTTCATACCATGAGTTCTTAAGATTTTATCATATTCAACTTCTGGGAACATTAACTGCTCATCTAAACCAAAGTTATAGTTTCCTCTTCCATCAAAACCATCTCTTGGAAGACCTCTAAAGTCTTTAACACGAGGAAGAGCTATAGTAATAAGCTTATCTAAGAAAGCATACATATTGTCTTTTCTTAATGTTACCATTACACCTACTGGGAAGCCTTCTCTCACTTTAAAACCAGCAACTGATTTTTTAGCTTTTGTGATAACTGCTTTTTGTCCAGCGATCAATGAAATAGTATCTGCAACATTTTGTAATACTTTTTGATCTTTTGCTAATTCCCCAGCACCTACGCTGATTACAACTTTTTCAATAAAAGGAATAAGCATAGGATTTTTGATATCAAATTCTTTTACTAAAGCAGGTTTGATATTTTGAGTATATTTTTCTTTTAATCTCATCATCTTATTCTCCTGCCTTTGCTACATTTGAAATATCCATTGGCATTTCTTTATTGATAAAACCGCCATTTGGATTTTTATCACTTGGCTTAACAGCTTTTTTAGCGATTTTGCAACCCTCAACAATTACTTTATTTGTTTTAGGAAATACTGCTAAAACTTTACCTGTTTTGCCTTTGTCATCGCCTGCGATAACTTTTACCATATCATTCTTTTTAATTTTTAATTTCATTACAACACCTCCGGTGCTAGTGAAACAATTTTCATAAAGCCACCATATCTTACTTCACGACCTACTGGTCCAAAAATACGCGTTCCGATAGGCTCTCTTTTAGCATCAAGAATAACTGCTGCATTTTCATCAAAACGAATTAAAGAACCATTATCTCTATGAATTTCTTTTTTAGTTCTAACGATAACTGCTTTTACTACTTGACCTTTTTTAACTTTACCATTTGGTAGAGCTTTTTTTACAGATGCAACGATTACATCACCAACAGTAGCGTATCTTCTTTTACTACCACCTAAAACCTTAATACACATTAATTCTTTTGCACCGCTATTATCAGCAACTGCAAGCCTAGTAAAACTTTGAATCATTACTCAACTCCTGCTGATACTATAGTTTTTAAGCGAAATGATTTTCTCTTAGAAAGTGGTCTACATTCAATAGCAACTACAGTATTTCCCACTTTAAGTTCATTTCTTTCATCATGAATTAAATATTTTTTAAAGCGTTTTACGATTTTTCTGTATTTTGGGTGAACCACTTTTCTTTCAACCAAAATTGTTGCTGTTTTATCTCCAGCAATTTGAACAACAACGCCTTGAATTTCTCTTTTAAATGCCATTTTCTATCCTTATTTTAAAGCGCTAATTGCAGTATTGATTCTAGCGATGTCTTTTTTAACTTCGCTAATCTCTTTAGGATTAGTTAGCTGCATTGTTTTTAGCTTTTGTCTTAAAGTAAATAAAAGCACCTTTTTTTCTTTTAGCATTGTTGCAAGCTCACCTGCTGTTTTATCTTTAATCTCAGTATATTTCATTTTGGCTCTCTCTTGTAACAAACTTAGTTTTAAATGGCAATTTGTGCATCGCTAAAGTTAAAGCTTGTCTTGCCATTTCTTCATTAACCCCTGCCATTTCATAAATGATACGACCTGGTTTAATGTTCATTACCCATTCCTCAACTGCACCTTTACCTTTACCCATACGAGTTTCTAAAGGTTTTTTAGTTAGAGGTTTATCTGGGAAAACTCTAATCCAAGTTTTACCTTGTCTTTTTACAAAACGAGTTAAAGCAATACGAGCTGCTTCGATTTGACGTGAATTGATACGGCCAGCTTCAGTTGCTTTTAGGGCAAAATCACCAAAAGTAAATTCAGTCCCTCTGTTGGCATAACCTCTGTTACGCCCTTTCATCATTTTACGATATTTTGTTCTTTTTGGCATTAACATGATTATTTACCTCTTCTTGCTCTTCTAGTTTTTTTAGCTGGAGCGTTTTCTTCGGTTTTTTCAGGTTGAACACCCTTTTGTAAAACTTCACCTTTGAAGATCCATACCTTAATACCTATGTTTCCATAAGTAGTATGTGCTTCTGCAAAACCATAATCAATTTTTGCTCTTAAAGTGTGAAGTGGAACACGACCTTCTAAGTACCATTCAGTTCTTGCCATTTCAGCACCACCTAAACGGCCTGAAACTGAAACTTTAATCCCTTTAGCACCTGCTTTTTGCGCTCCTTGAATTACTTTTTTCATTGCTCTTCTAAAAGCAATTCTTTTTTCAAGTTGAGTAGCAACACTTTCAGCTGCAAGCTGAGCTGAAGCACCTGCTTTTCTTTCTTCTTTGATATTGATATTAACTTCTTTTTTGATTAAATCTTGAAGTTCTTTTCTTAAAATATCAACATCACTACCTTTTTTACCAATAATAATCCCTGGTCTTGCAGCTACAACAGTTACTCTTAATTTTTTCGCTGTTCTTTCTACAAGAATTTGGCTAATTCCTGCATAATAAAGTTTTCTTTTTAAGAAAGTTCTGATTTTATAATCTTCACCAATATTTTCTGCTAAATTAGCTTTTGTAGGAAACCATCTTGATTCCCAATTTCTATTAATTCCTAGTCTTAAACCAATCGGATTTACTTTTTGTCCCATATTAGCTTTCCTTTTTCACTGATGCTTTTTTAGCTTTTGTAGTTTTTTCAGCACTTGCTTCTACTTTACTAACTTCTACCAAAATGTGTGAAGTTGGCTTTCTAATACGACTAGCACTTCCTCTAGCTCTTGGTCTAAATCTTTTTAAAACCGCACCAGCATCAACACGACAACTTGAAACAACAACTTCATTTGCTTCAAATCCGCCATTTGCTACAGCACTTGAAATAGCATTTGCTATAAATTTAGCACCTTTATTTGGCATAAATTTCAAACTAGCTAATGCAAGCTCTGCATTCATACCTTGAACTTCTCTAGCAATCAATCTCGCTTTAGTTGGAGATAATCTTATGAATTTAATTAACGCTCTACTCATAAATCTCCCTTACTTACCTATTTTTTTCTGAACAGAGCCTTTGTGACCCTTGAATGTTCTAGTAGGTGCAAATTCACCTAATTTGTAACCGATATGATTTTCAGTAACATATACTGGGATAAAGCTTTTTCCATTATGAACATTAAAAGTTAAACCTATCATATCAGGTATAATAGTGCTGCGTCTTGACCAAGTTTTAATTGGCTTACCATCGTTAGCTTTTTTAGCAGCGATGACTTTTTTCATTACATGGTCATCAACAAAAGGACCTTTTTTTAGTGACCTAGCCATCTTACTTTCCTTTTCTTCTTGAAATTATTAGCTTATCGCTAGCTTTTTTACGGCGAGTTTTAGCACCTTTAGTTGGTTTACCCCATGGAGTAACTGGATGACGGCCTGAATTTTTCTTACCTTCACCCCCACCGTGCGGGTGATCAACTGGGTTCATCGCAGAACCTCTTGTTTGAGGACGAATACCTCTATGGCGATTTCTACCAGCTTTACCAATAGTCACGTTTGACCATTCTTCATTACCAACTTCACCGATACTTGCCATACATTCAGCTAAAACTTGTCTCATTTCACCACTTGCAAGTCTTAAGATAACGTATTTTTCTTCTTTACCCATTAATTGAGCATAAGCACCTGCTGAACGGATCATTTGACCGCCTTTGCCTGGTTTTAACTCGATATTGTGTACGATAGTACCCACTGGGATATTTCTTAATTTCATTGCATTACCTGGTTTAATGTCAAGTCCGCTTTCAGCAGCACAAACAACATCGCCAACACTTAAACCTTTTGGTTGTAAGATGTATCTTTTTTCACCATCTCTATAAGAGATTAATGCAATACGACAATTTCTGTATGGATCGTACTCGATTGCTTCAACTTTACCTTCAATACCAAATTTTCTTCTTTTAAAATCTATAATTCTGTAAAGTTTTTTAGCACCTGCTTCTTTATGACGGCTTGTGATTCTACCATTATTGTTACGACCTGCATGAGCTGGAAGTTTTACAAGTAATGAACGCACACTAGCTTTTGCTGTGATATCATCAGAGCTTACACCTGTGATATATCTTCTACTTGGAGTATATGGTTTATAAGTTTTAATTGCCATCTTATGCCTCCGAACTTTCTAAGCTCACACCTTCTGGTAGCTTAACATAGAATTTTTTAAAGCTATTTCTTTGACCTTCACGACCTCTAAAACGCTTTACTTTTCCATCCATTTTTAAAGAATTAATTCTTACTGGAGTTACACCAAAATATTCTCTTAAAACTTCTTTTAGACCATTTTTAGTCATTTTTGGAGAAGTTTGAATAACTACAACACCTTGCTCTTGAAGGTTTAAGCTTTTTTCAGTGTAAAGTATTGTTTTTATATCAGTAATATCTGCCATTTTAACCCTCTTTTACGATAGATTCAAGCGCTGCTTTTTCAATGATAACAGCATTAAATACAGATACTAAATAAGCATTTACTTCGCTAATATCAACTACATAGCAATTTGCTAAGTTTCTAAAAGCAAGAAGTGTTTTTTCATCTAGTAAATCTTTTACAATTAAAGCATCTTTTAAACCAAGCTTTTTAATAACTGCATTTGCATCTTTTGTTTTACCGCTTTCAATGCTTAAACTATCTACTGAGAATAATGCATTGTTTTGTGCTTTATCAGCCAATGCTCTTTCAAGCGCTAAGCGTTTTTGTTTTTTATTAACTTTTTGGAAATAGTTACGATTGTTTGTAGGACCAAATGCCACAGCACCACCAACCCAAACATTCGTTCTTGTTGAACCTGCTCTTGCACCACCACGACCTTTTTGTCTCCATGGTTTTTTACCACCACCGCTTACATCGCTTCTACCTTTAGTATGAGCTGTGTTTGCTCTAAGGCTAGCAAGATAAGATTTTACATATAAATAAAGGTTGTGAGGATTAACTTCTGCATATTTTGCTGGAAGATCGAGTTCACTAGCTTTTTCAAATTTATCATTTAAAACAGTTACTTTACTCATTTTGCAATCCTTATTTTACCCATAGCACCATTAAATCCTGGTACTGCACCTTTTACTACTAAGATGCCATTTTCTTCATCAAATGAAACTACTTCATTTTTAACAGTAACTTTTACATTACCATAATGACCTGCCATTTTCATACCTGGTTGAACACGACCTGGCCATTCGCGGTTACCGATTGATCCGTGACGTCTGTGGAATCTTGAACCGTGACTTGCAGGACCTCCGGCAAATCCGTGTCTTTTAACAACCCCACTATAACCTCTACCTTTAGAATTAAAGCTTACTTTTAAGATAGAAGCTTCTTTTAAAGGATTAAGATCAATATCACCTGCTTCTGTGTTTGCTACTTCTAAAGAAGCAAATCTATTATATTCAGCTGAAAGATTGTATTTTTTTTGCTGACCCGCAATGCATTTATTATTTGCTTTGCCTTTTACATAAGCAACCAAAGCTTTTCCATTTTCTACTTCACATACTTTAGTTTGAACAAGTTTAAGTAAGGTTACAGGAATGCTTGGTGTGCTGATTGTTCTACTCATACCAATTTTTTCTACAATGTATTCCATATTCTATCCTTATTTACCCATAGCTCTTACTTCAACATTGACCTCTGGAGCCAAGTCAAGCTTAGTGAGTGAATCTACTGTATCTGGAGTAGCTGCTACAATATCAAGCATACGAGCATGAATTCTCATCTCAAATTGTTCGCGTGAATCTTTATTGATGTGTGGAGATTTCAAAACTGTGTATCTTTTGATTTTTGTAGGCATTGGCACTGGACCTCTGATGTCAGCACCTGTTCTTTTAACAGCTTCTACAATTGCTGCAACTGTGCGATCTAGAACTCTGTGGTCATAAGCTTTTAGCTTAAGCCTGATTCTTTCCATATTTTTTCCTTTGTAAAGAACTCGTTAGACCCATAAGAATCTAACCACCATATAAAATGATGTTGAGATTATATAAAAACATACTTTGCTATGTCAAGAAATTTATGCATTTTTTTTAATTATTTTCCTTTTAAAAAGGATAAAAATTAAATTTTATAAATTTTACAAGATTTTTTATGCATTAAGAAAATCTAAGAAAAAATATAGTATGATTTCAAAATCTAAAGGGGCATTAGCTCAGCTGGGAGAGCACAACGCTGGCAGCGTTGGGGTCAGCGGTTCGAACCCGCTATGCTCCACCATTTAGTATAAAGAAATCTATGAAATCACTACAATTTTTTTACGATAATTACCCAAAATTTCAAAAATTTGATGAAAGAAAAATTCAAATCCAAACCCATAAAAACATCATCATAAAAGGTGGTTTTGCAAGTGGTAAGAAAAATTTGATTTTAAATTTTTTATCTTTGTATAAAAGTGAAAATATACTCTTTATTGATTGTGATGATTTAAAATTTCAAGCAAGTGCTTTAATAAATTTAAATTCGTTTTTAACTTATAATCCGCAAATTAAATTTTTAGCACTTTGTAACTTTACTCATGATTTTGACTTTGCTAGTTTAAAACATCTTAATTTGCAAATCATAATAAGCGTTTGTGATAGTAATTTTTGCTTAGATCAGTTTGAAGAACTTCATTTAGATTATTTAGATTTTGAAGAATTTTTAAGCCTAAACAAAAAATATGTTGACACTAAAACCATGGTAAGTTATTTTTTACACACAGGGCGCAATGTGATTTTAAATCACAACTTTAACACAAACTCATCGTACTTAAAAAGCTTTTATACCCCATTAGAGCTTACTATACTCAAACAAATCGCCTTAGAACTTGGAAGTGAATTTAGCGTTAATGAGTTATTAAAAACTCTAAAAAACAGTATAAAAATTTCCAAAGATACCTTATATAAAAGTATAGAAAAACTAGAATCAAACTACACTTTGTATTTTGTAAAAAATCTTGAAAAGAATTTAAAAAAAGTATATTTTTGGGACTTTTCACTAAAAAATTCTCTAAGCATACAAAAAGACTTTAGTACTTTGTTTGAAAATTTAATTTTAAGTGAGTTGTTTAAATTTAAACAAGAAATTTTTTATACTAAGCATTTTGATTTTTACTTACCAAGTCTTAAAAATGCATTTTTATGCTCACCCTTTAAAGATAAAGATTTACTTAGCTTAAAAGTCAAAAAAATCCTTAGTAAAAATCAACTTGCACTTTCGACTATTTATATCATCACGCTTTCACAAAGAGATGAGTTTTTCATTGAGGGGGTGCGCGTGATGATTTTACCTTTTGATGAGTGGGCCTTGGGTAATTAATCTAACTCATCAAGCTTATATTGCTCGATGATAGATAAAATAAGCTTAGTGTAATTACTTTTAATCTCTGAATATTTTTCTAAATGACTTGCCGCTTCTTTACCATCAAGTTTTTCATTTTGATTTATAGCATCCCACCGCCAAGCTCTAAATTCCTTATAAGCATCGTGGCGATTTAAATTAAGCAAGTATGAATCCACACTTTCTTGCAAGCTATCAAATATACGAATTTTGTGAGTTTTACCCTCGCCTCTTTCCTTTGGCACTAAACCTTTTTCACCCCAAGTCCATTCTCCAAATAAATTATTTGCCTCTTTAGCAAAGCGACTTGTACCAGTTGCACTTTCAATAATAGCTTGAGCTATAGCTAAAGACTTTGGAACCTTTTGGACACGCATTTGATATTCTTTGTGATCATATAAATTTTTAACACGGTATTTTTCTTTCAAAGACCATAGTTTTTGCACAGCATTAGTATTTAGCTTTCTAAAATTATTCTTTATAGCTTCTTTAAAGAAAAATTCTATAAATTCTTTTTCCTTTTCTATCTCTTTAAAAGAAATATCCAATAAAGCATTGATTTTTTTGATAAAAACCTCACGCTTTTCTTTTATACTTAAAGCATAATATTGCTCATCAAAACCTGCTATAAATTCAGCTTTTAAAAATAAAACACTACTAAGTAAAATTATAATCAGCTTCAAAACAGCACTTTACCTTTCCTCTAAAAAATATTTGATCCTCTTCTAATCTAAAATACAAACTTTCATTACTTTTTGGCTTTACCAAAATATCATCTTTTACCTCTTGATTTAAATACGCTAGATAAAAACAAGCCCCCATACCCGTACCACAAGCTAAAGTCTCATCTTCTACTCCACGTTCATAAGTTCTAACTCTTATAAATTCATCATCTTCTACTTTGGCAAAGTTAACATTTGCATTGTATCTTTTACGCACTTCTTTGCATAAATTTACATCAAATTCGTTTAAATCATCAACAAAGGTTACTATATGCGGAACACCAGTATTACAGCCTTGCCAAATTCTACCTTTATACTCAAAAGCTTCTTTAATATCCTTTACCCCGCTAAGTTTAATTTCAACTATATCATCATCAACAAAAGATTTTATAAGTCCTGCGCCGGTTAAGAAATTTAAATATTGAGATTTTTTCAAATAATGATGAGCAAAATGAGCTGCTGCGCGTGAGCCATTACCGCACATACTTGCCTTGCTCCCATCACAATTATAAAATTCCCATTCAAAATCATATCTATCATGAGGCACAACTACTATAAGCCCATCAGCACCTATGCCTTCATAACGATTACAAAGAATTTTAGCTAATTCGCTACGATCTTTTTTTTCACTATCTGCAAACACCACAAAATCATTCCCGCTAGCACAGTACTTGTAAAATTTCATTTTTCAACCTTTAAAGTGTGTTTTAAAAAATTTAGCACATTTTTCTCAAAATTTTCATAACCTGAGGTATTTTTTATCACAAAATCTGCTTTTTTTAGTTTTTCTTCTATATCAAGTTGTAAATTAATTCTTTTTAAGGCTTCGTTTTTATCTAAATTATCTCTTTGCATTAATCTTTGAAGTAAAAGTTCTTTTGGAACATAAATTAATATACTTTTTCCTAAATTTTGATAGTGATTATTTTCAAAAAATAAAGGCAGTTCTATAAAAAAAGCCTTGTTTTTTTTATCTAAAATTTGAGCTTTTTGTAAAATAACTTCTTTGATTTTAGGATGTAAAAAATCTTCTAGCTTTTTTTTAGCATTTAAGTCATTAAATACAATAGTTCCAAGTTTTTTTCTATCTATTTTTCCTGCTATGATTAAATCATCGTTATCAAAAAGCTTAGCTATGGAATTTGCATTTTCATTTAAAAGCTCATGAGCTATCACATCTGCGCTTAAAGTATCAAAACCCAAATTTTGAACTATTTTTATAAAGCTTGACTTTCCACCCGCTATACTTGAAGTTACAAAATAAGCATTTTGCATAATTTAGCCTTAAAACATTTTTAGTTAAAATACCTTTTAAATTCTTAAAGGAAGATAAATGAATATAAGCTATGAAGATGCGGGCGTAAGTATAGACAATGGCAATGCTTTTGTAGAAGCAATCAAGCCTTTAGTAAAAGAAACTTTTAATGAAAATGTTTTAGGTGGCATAGGCTCTTTTTCGGGTGCTTTTGCTATGCCAAGTGGTTTTAAAAATCCTGTTATGCTAGCAGCAACTGATGGAGTGGGAACGAAGTTGCGTCTTGCTATTGATAGTCAAAAATTTGACACCATAGGCGAGGACTTAGTAGCAATGTGTGTGAATGATTTAATTTGCAATTTTGCTACGCCTTTGTTTTTTTTAGACTATTATGCAACTGCAAAATTAGATGTAGAAGTAGCTAAAAAAGTCGTAGCAGGAATTGCTAATGGTTGTAAAAAAGCAAATTGTGCCTTAATAGGCGGAGAAACTGCTGAAATGCCTGGAATGTATCATAGCAATGATTTTGACTTAGCAGGTTTTTCAGTGGGTATGGCCGAAAAAGATGAAATCGATAGAAGAAATTTTGTAAAAAATGGAGATATTTTACTAGCCCTACCTAGTAGCGGGCTTCATTCTAATGGATATTCTTTAGCTAGAAAAGTATTATTTGAAGCACAAAAGCTTAAGTTTGATGATAAAATAGAGGGTAAAAATTTAATCGATATTTTACTTGAACCTACAAGAATTTATGTAAAAGACTTTTTAAAATTAAAACCTTTCATCAATGCACTAGCTCATATAACAGGTGGTGGTTTAGTAGAAAATTTACCTAGAGTTTTCCCAAGAGGAATAGGCGCAATCATCAGAAAACATCATCTAAAAACTCCTGAAATTTTTTACCAAATAGGCCAAAGTGTAGAAGAGGCTGAAATGTATAGAAGCTTTAATATGGGTGTGGGTTTAGTTATGGTGGTAGATCCATCTAATGTAGGAAAAGTTTTAGAAAGCTCAGATGCTTATGTAATAGGCGAAGTTGTATTAAATGAAGGGGTTGTTTTAGAGTGATAGCTTAAAAGCCATCACTCTAAATTTATGCAAAATACCAAGCTATTAGGATATTTAAAGCCATTCCTACAAGCAACATAGGAGTAGATCTTTTAACAATGGCTATAGGATCTAATTTTGCAAAGCCTGCTAAGGCTAAAATTCCACCCGATATCGGCGAGGCAGCACGCCCCAAACAAGAAGCAATCTCAAGTGGCAAAGCTAGTGAGATAGGATTAATCCCTAGTTTTTGAGCAATATCTGGAGCAAGTCTTCCAAAAGCATTAAAAGCAGCAATCCCACTACCCATAATCACACTTGCAAAATACACAATAAAGCTTAAAACTATAATAGTAAGCAACACAGCAGAAGTTCCCATAGAAGAAACTGCTAAGGCTAAATGTTCTATACCTTTTAATGCTTTAATACCTTCTGCAAAAATAGAAGCTGCAATGATAATACAAACAACACTTACAAAAATTTCTGCCATAGCTTTTAGTATCACCATCAAATCATCTGCAAGTTTTTTTGCATCTTTATGTCTAACATACTCTAAAATAAAAACCAAACTTATACTTAAAAAATTGGCGCTCACCACATCTAGCTTCACTTTATATCCATATAAATTTGCAAAATAAGCACCAAATAAAAACACTATAGGAAGCCAAGGTAAGAAAATATAAAATAAAGGACAATTTGGGTTTTTTATTTCCATGTGTTCGATATTATCCACAACGCCTTTTGCTAAGTCTTTTTTATCCATATAACTATAATAAAACGGAATAAGCAAAGCTATCACAACAACATAAGCTATAACAGGATAAATTTGGTATTCAAAAAACATAGCAACAACATTTTCAATGCCTACCATATCTGCTAAATTTATAGAATTTCCATCTTTAGGACCATAATCAAGCGCAATTAATGATAAAACCGATACAGCAGTGATAGGACGAATTCCTATGGCGATTAAAACAGGATAAATCGAAGCAAGCAATAAAAGTAACAATCCTGTGTAACTTGAAATAACTATTTTTAAAGCCATACCCACTACAAAAGTTCCACTTAAAACTAGGTATTTATTTTTAATCTTGCCTAGTGGTTTATTTGCTACAAAAGCTAACTTTGCCGAAGCATTAATGTGCTTCATATAAGCTGCAAAACCTGCAACAGACATTATAATAAGCCCCACACCAGCTAAATTTGTTTTAAAAGTTTGAGTTACAAAACCAAAGACATCAAAAACAGGATTTCCTAAGCTTTGTTTTAGCACAGACTCACCAGTTGCTAAAGAAATGATGATTAAGATAATAATACCTGAGAGAAAAAAAGTAAAGATAGGATTGTATTTTTTAAGAATAAAATAGGCTACTAAAAATACACAAAATAAAGTAGCCACGACAGAAAGAAAAACCTCCATAAAACCTCCTAATTTTTGTATTTAGTCTATTTTACGGGGTTTTTCTTAAAAAAACTTGATTATTTTACAGGGTGAAGTTCGTTTGCATAGAAGCTTACTGAGTTCATACCTTCTTTAATAGCCCATTCATAAGCTTTTGCTACAAATTCCCAGTTAATGTGCGCGTAGAATTTTTCTAAATACGCAGGGCGTGCATTGCGGTGATCTACATAGTAAGCATGCTCCCATACATCAACTACTAAAAGCGGAACTTTACCTTCAGTGATAGGTGTAGCAGCATTGCTTGTAGCTACTAGTTCTAATTTTTGATTTTGAGTGTTATAAACTAACCAAAACCAACCAGAACCAAATACCCCTGTAGCTCCTTTGATAAATTCTTCTTTTAAATTTTCCATAGAGCCAAAGTCTTTTTCAACTGCTGCTTTAAACTCATCACTCAAAGAACAGCCACAGCCACAGCATGTTTTTGGCTTAATGCAATCAAAATAAAAGTCATGATTATACACTTGAGCAGCGTTGTTAAAAACTCCACCATTTGAGTTTTGTATGATATAAACTAAATCTTTTCCTGCAAATTCAGTATCTTTGATAAGATTGTTTAGGTTATTTACATAAGTTTGGTGGTGTTTGCCATGATGAAATGCAAAAGTTTCTGCACTTAAAAAGTCTCCAAAAGCGTCTGCTTCATAAGGTAGTTTTCTTAATTCAAACATATTGTTCTCCTTTTTTAAATTTTATAACATTCTAACATAGTTAAATTAAAAAAGACTAAATGAGTCTTTATTTTTCAAAAAGTATTACTTTGCCTTGCTCTAAGCTTTTTGCTACATCGATAATGCGTTGATTTTTACTACCTTTAAATTTTAAAGATAAGTCTTTTTGCTCTAAAATAAACTTCCCATCTACCAAAATATCAGCTAAGATAAGTAATTCTTTTTTTGATTTTTCTTGCAACAACTCTTCATAAGTAAAGCCTGTATATATAATAAGATCAAGCCCTAAAGCCTTAATGTGTTTTGCTAGAATGCTTAAATTTTTTGCTTGCATAAAAGGCTCTCCACCACTAAAAGTAACACCTTGAAGCAAAGGATTTTTACAAATCTCATTATACAAACTCGCTAAATCTTGCAAATATCCTTTGCTAAAATCGTGCGTTTGTGGGTTATGACAACCTTTGCAATGATGAGGGCAACCTTGAGTAAAAATCACATAACGCAAACCATAGCCATCGACTATGGATTCTTTTATAACACCAGCTAATCTAAGAAAAATCGTGTTTAATTCTTGCATGAACTTCAGCTTTTTTAGCGTCATTAAAACGATCAAGCGTTCCTACTAAATAACCCGTGATTCTTCTTATGCGTTCAAATTTAACATCATCTTCTTTTCTATGGCACTTTGGACAAAACTCATCTATCACACCACTATAACCACACACTGGATCCCTATCTAGTGGGAAATTGATCGAGCCATAGCCTATATTGCTTTCTTTCATACATTTTATAATGCGTTCAAAACTTTCTAAATTCTTACTCACATCGCCGTTTAATTCCACATAAGTAATATGCCCACCATTATTTAGCTCATGATATGGGGCTTCTATTTGAATTTTTTCATATATGCTAATAGGAAAATCTACAGGAACATGAAAAGAATTGGTATAAAAATCTTTATCAGTTATGCCTTTTAAAATGCCGTATTTTTTTTGATCTAGCTTTAAAAATCTTCCACTTAAACCCTCAGCCGGGGTAGCTATGAGTGAAAAATTAAGCTTATCTTTGAGTGCTTTTTCATCGACAAATTCACGCATAAAACGCACTATTTGTAAGCCAAGTTCTCTTGCTTCTTGGCTTTGTCCATGATGAGAACCTATCAAAGCTATTAAACTCTCACAAAGTCCTATATAACCTATAGCCAAAGTCCCATGTGCGATAACTTTTTCTACGCTATCATTTTCTTTTAAAGTATCTGAATCTATCCAAATTCCCTCGCCCATTAAAAATGGGAAATTTTTAACCTTTTTTAGATTTTGAATTTTATATCTATGAAGTAATTGCTCATACACAAGCTCTAATTTTTCTTTTAAAAGTGAATAAAAAAGCTCTAAATTTCCTTTGGCTTCTATGGCTAAACGCACAAGATTTATACTGGTAAAGCTTAAATTTCCCCTGCCACTTGTGATTTCTTTGCTCTCATCATAAACATTTGCCATAACCCTAGTTCTACAACCCATATAAGCTACTTCACTATTATAATCGCCCTTTTTATAGTATTTTGCGTTAAAACTTGCATCTAAAAAGCTAAAATTTGGAAAAAGTCTTTTAGAAGCACATTCTATAGCAAGCTTAAAAAGCTTATAGTTTGGGTCTGTTTCATTGTAGTTAATACCTTCTTTTACTTTAAAAATTTGCACAGGGAAAATTGGCGTTTCGCCATTTCCTAAACCTCTCATCGTGGCTTTTAGTAAATTTTCTATCACCATTTGCCCTTCAAAAGATATATCGGTGCCATAATTTAGCGTGCAAAAAGGCACTTGGGCTCCTGCTCTTGAATTCATAGTATTAAGATTATGCACCAAAGCTTCCATAGCTTGAAAAGTCGCATCTTGGGTTTGCTTTAATGCTCTTTTATAAGCATAAGCATTTGCTTGCTTTAAAAAGTTCTCATCACTATTTAAATCAAGCCTTAAAAGCTCTTTGAAGCATTCTTTTTCGCTTGAAGCTTGAAAATTAGCATTTTTAAAGCATTGCTCATCTAAACTTTGTTCTAATTTTATTTCAAAAAAAGCATTTATAGCCTTTTTATACTCTTTTTGAAAAGTCTTTGCCACGCCTTTTGCCATAGCAAAATCAAAATTGGGTATAGACTGGCCTCCATGCATTTCATTTTGATTAGCCTGCAAGGCAATGCAAGCTAAAGAAGCATAAGATCTGATATCATTTGGCTCACGCAAGCTTCCATGTCCTGTGCTAAAACCATTTTCAAAAAGCTTTAATAAGTCTATTTGACAGCAAGTTTGTGTTAGCATATAAAAGTCTTTATCATGTATGTGTATATCGCCGTTTTTGTGTGCATTTGCGATATGTTTTGGTAAAATACACTCATCTACATAGTATTTTGCGCCTTCTGAGCCATATTTTAACATCATACCCATAGCGCTATCTGAATTAATATTTGCATTTTCTCTTTTTAAGTCAGCTTCTTTAGAATCTTTAAAAGTTAAATCATCATACAAACTTAGCAAATCATAGCTACCATTGCGAATTTGTGTTCTTTTTTGGCGATATAAAATATAAGATTTTGCAGTATTGACTAAGGCATTTTTGATTAAAACTTCTTCAACTTTATCTTGAATTTGTTCTACTTGTATGTGTTTTTCATCCAGTAAAGCTACAACCTCATCGCAAAGCTTATCTAAAAAATCATTATTTAATTTTTCATCTGTGGAATTTATATTGGCTTTGAAAATAGCATTTTTGATTTTAAAAATATCAAATGCAACTTGGCTTTTATCTCTTTTTATAATAAATTTTATTCTCATGGAAATTTTCCTAAAAAATAATCTCTAAGCACTATAAAATAGCACTTTTAAAAGATAAGTTTAGTACAAAAACTTGATGAAAAACTTAAAGAAATAAAAGAAAAATTCACACAAAAAATGTGTGAATTTGATTATTTTAACTCCACACCTTTTACAGCATAAAGTTTATCAATACCACGATTTCCAAACATTTTATCAGTATTACAATCTCTTTGGATATTCCACTCATCTAGCTCGTGGTGAAAATTTTTACAATTATGGAAAAGATAGGCCATAGTAATTACATTTTGCACATCCCAGCTTGCCACATTATGCTCATACGCATGGCAGTTTTCAAAACAATGTGCCATTCTGATTACATTAGAGGTTTTCCAGTGCAATAAAGAATGATTAAATTTAACACAATTAAAAAACATGTAAGACATATCTTTTAAATTTTGTGTATTCCATCTTGATAAGTCTTTGTTGAAATTTTTGCAGTTAAAAAACATACTTGCCATATTTTCGACATTTGAAACATCCCAGCGTGATAAGTCTGCATTAAAACTTTCACAACAATAAAACATATAAGACATATCTTTAGCCTTAGATACATCCCAACGCTCAATACCCAAAAAATCTTTTCTAGTAGAACAATAAAAAACGAATGAAAAATCTTCTATCAAAGAAACATCAATATCTCTTAGAGAAATTCTTTCATTGTGCACCAAATTCATCAACTCATTTTTGTTTTTAACTTTATACATTTTGTCCCTCCTTTTTGTATATTTTAAAAAACAAGTGTGAAGTCAATATAAATTTAATGAAATTAAACAAAAGATTTTTAATATTAATAATTATTAATTTAAAATTAACTTAATATAAATATATATTTACAAAATAATAAATAATTATAAATAAATAGATGAATTTTGATAAAAAATGAAAAAAATAATATTGTGGAGAAAAATATAGAGTGGTGACCCATACGAGACTCGAACTCGTGTTACCGCCGTGAAAGGGCGATGTCCTAACCGCTAGACGAATGGGCCAATTTGCAGTTTGAAGACAAAATTATAGCAATTTTTACTTAATAATTATTTAAGACATCAAAAAATGCCTTAAATATCTATTTCTATCCCTACAGGAGCATGGTCTGAACCAAAAATATCATCTCTTATAAAGGCATTTTTGAGCTTATCTTTTAAGCCATTAGAAATGAAAAAATAATCAATCCTCCAGCCTACATTTCTTTCTCTTGCCTTCATTCTATAACTCCACCACGAATACTTTTCTTTAATATCGCCATTTATATGTCTAAAAGTATCTATAAAGCCTAATTTTAGTAAATCATCTATCCAAGCACGCTCAATCGGCAAAAAGCCTGAAGTCTTTTCATTAGCTTTTGGATGAGTTAAATCTATCTCACGGTGAGCAGTATTTACATCTCCACATATTATGATTTCTTTACCTTCTTTTAAAAGCTTATCTAAATACACTAAAAAATCATTATAAAATTTCATTTTAAAGTTTAAACGCTCTTCATCTTTTTGACCATTTGGAAAGTAGATATTAAACAAAACTACATTTTTGAAACTATGTTCTAAAACCCTACCCTCATCATCATCAAAAAATTCACATTTTTTGACTTCACTATCAAAATTACACAAACTCATTACACCAGAATACCCTGCTCTTTTAGCACTATTTGAATACATATGTTTAAAAGGATATTCATAAATTCTTTTTGGAAATTTATCCTCGTGTGCTTTGATTTCTTGAAAACCTATAAAATCGATTTCTTCTTTTTCAATCCAATCAAGTGCGTTTTTATCACAAATTGCCCTTAGGCCATTTACATTCCATGATAATAATTTCATAAAATACCTTTACCAATCTTCTTTTGTTGCTATTTTATATGCGATTTATTAATTTTATTCAAATAGACTAAGTTTTTATTTTATTCCAAAGGAAAAAAATGCACCTAAAACTTTCATGGACAAAATTTACCCTGCTTAATACGATTTTTATCATGGCGTTTAATTTCCCGTTGTTTGAGTTTGTATATGAAAAGATAGATCAAAACACTATGCTTTTTAGTGTGTTTTTTGGAATTTATTTTTTCTTGGTTTTGAGTGTTTTATCTTTGGTATATTTTCCCTACATTAGCAAAATTTTAAGCATATTTTTACTTAGCACTTGTGCTATTTGTAGTTATTTTGTTAGCAATTATGGGGTTTTAATCGATGACCATATGATACAAAATGTCGTTGAAACAGACAATAGAGAGTTTTTTTCTTATTTTAATTTTTCCTTTGCTTTGTATATTTTAGCCTTTGTGATTTTTCCTAGTTTGCTTGTGATTTTTACTAAGATTGATTATCAAAGATATTTTTTCAAAAAAAGTGTATTATTTTTGACTTCTTTGGTATTTTGCTTTGCCTTAGTAGCTCTTAGTTCAAAAACACTTTTGCCTTTTTTAAGATCACACAATATCGTTAGAATGTATAATTTGCCATTTTATCCAATATACTCAAGCATAGAATTTACAAAGAAAAAACTAGCAGGTAAAAAAGAACTAACTATCATTTCAGATGATGCAAGCTTAAAAGATACCAATACAACTAAGCTTATGATTTTAGTCATAGGTGAAACTGCTAGAGCAAGTAATTATTCTTTAGGTGGATACAGCACAAATGATACTAATTTTTATACTAAAAATGAGCCAAATTTAGTGTATTTTAGCGATATAAGCTCGTGTGGGACTGCTACTGCAAGAAGTTTGCCTTGTATGTTTTCAAGACACAAAAGAGTAAATTTTGAAGATGGATTATACGAAGAAAATGTTTTAGATATCTTGCAAAAGGTTGGAGTACAAAGTGTTTGGTTTGGTAATAACTCAGGGGGCTGCAAAGGAAATTGCGATCGTATAAAACACAAACTCATTGCAAAAGACTACGATGAGAGCTTACTTGAACTTGTAAAGCAAGAACTTGAAAATACAAATTCAAATAAAATCATCGTTGTACATTTACAAGGCTCACATGGGCCAACTTACTACAAACGTTATCCAAATGCATTTAAAAAATTTATGCCAACATGTGACACAAACGAGCTAAATACCTGCTCACACGAACAAATCATCAACACCTATGATAATACTTTACTTTATACAGACTTTATTATAAAAAGCCTTATAGATATGCTTAAGCAAAATCCTACCAAAGAAGCTTCTTTGCTTTATTTATCAGATCATGGGGAGAGTTTAGGTGAAAATGGAATTTATCTTCATGGTATGCCTTATTTAATAGCACCAAAAGATCAAAAGCATATACCGATGATATTTTGGAGTAAAGATAGTAAATTAAGCCAAGATTTACAAAGCAAAAAAGACTATAAACTTTCTCAAGATAATCTTTTTTCAAGCTTACTGGGGTATTTTGGTGTAAATAGCAAAGAATATGAAGCAAATTATGATATATTTAGCAAAAATTTAAAGGAAAATCCTTAATGAAGCCAAAATATTCTTTATTTAAAAATGCAAGCTATGCCTTTAGCGGAATTAAATTTTTACTCCAAGATGAAATGGCTTTTAGGATAGAATTTGCCATTATTTTACCTTTGATTTTTGCAAGCTTATTTTTGCCTGTGAGTTTTTTAGAGCATTTTGTGCTTGTATTTGTTTTGGTGCTAATTTTAATCGTAGAAGCGCTAAATTCTGCCATAGAAGCTTGTGTGGATCTTTGTACGAGCGAATTTCACATCTTAGCTAAAAAGGCAAAAGATTGTGCGAGCGCTGGGGTGTTTTTTAGCGTGGTTTTAGCTATAATTACTTGGAGTTTTATTCTTTTTGATTTGGTTAGAGAATGGATGATAAAGTAAAAATACTATGTGCAAAAATATTTGGTAAAAAACGCTTTGAAATTTTAGAATTTTTAGCCCTTCATGCTGATGATGATGGTTTTGTCTTTGCAAACATAGAAGAACTTTCTAAACAACTAAACATTAGCAAACCAACCATCATTTCTACTTTTAAATTTTTAGAAGAAAAAACTTTGCTTGAAAAACTCAAAAACGGCTTATATAAACTCAAATAGGAGATAAAATGACACTTAAAAACCCTTTGGATATGCATTTACATTTACGCGATGAAAGCATGCTTGAACTTGTAGCTCCATTTAGCGCAAAAGACTTTAAAGCAGGGGTTATCATGCCAAATTTAATCACCCCGCTTACCGAAACAAACGCATTAAAAGCTTACAAAGAACGCATTTTAAAAGCGTGTAAAAATGAAGATTTTACGCCTTTAATGACTTTATTTTTTAAAGATTATGATGAGCAATTTTTAGAAAAAGCTAAAGATGAGCTTTTTGCTATCAAGCTTTATCCTGCAGGTATCACTACCAACTCAGATAATGGAATTTCAAGCTTTGATATAGAAAAGTTAAAACCTACACTAAATGCTATGAGTGAGCTTGGACTGCCTTTGCTAGTGCATGGCGAAACAAATGATTTTGTAATGGATAGAGAAGCAAATTTTGCTAAAATCTATGAAAAATTAGCTAAAAACTTTCCAAAATTAAAAATCGTAATGGAGCATATTACCACTAAAGTTTTGTGTGATTTATTAAAAGATTATGAAAATTTATACGCAACTATCACTTTACACCACTTGATGATAACGCTTGATGATGTAGTGGGTGGAAAAATGGATCCACATTTATTTTGCAAACCTATTGCAAAACGCTATGAAGACAAAGACGCTTTATGTGAGCTTGCTTTTAGTGGTTATGAAAAGGCTATGTTTGGAAGCGATAGCGCACCTCATCCATTACACACTAAAGAATGCTGTGGGTGTGCAGCTGGAGTATTTAGCGCACCGGTGATTTTACCTGTGTTGGCTGAACTTTTTGAAAAACATTCAAATGAAGCAAATTTACAAAAATTTATTTCAGATAATGCTTGCAAAATCCATAATCTTGAATTTGAAAAAGATAAAATCATCACTTTAGAAAAACAAGAATGGCAAGTAGCGCAAAAATACGGCGATGTAGTGCCATTTATGGCAGGAAAAACTTTAAATTTCAAGGTTATTTAGCCTTGAAATTTAATTAATAATTAAAAGTTTTATCTTAGCTTCTATAAGCTCTTCTACCTCATCTTTTACAAAGCTTTCTAACTCTTGTTTGTTTGCATTAACACCATTCATACTCAAATGCCACAAAGCATTTTCTATCGCACTTTCTTTATCTCTTTTTATCACTCTAGTTTCGTTAAAAACTTCACTTTTATAAGGGATATTTTGCGCATTTAAAAAACTTTGTAAGTCACTTTCATAAAAACCTTTAAAATGCGTGTTAAAATGCTCAAATATAGGATCTAAAAAGCTACTTTTACGCCTACTTGCCCAACCTAAATACACTTTTTTAGAAGCTAAGCTTAAAAAAGCTTTATAGTCTTTTTCATTTTGCAAAGCAGGCGACATACTTAAAAAGGCTAAGTCAAATTTTGTGTTATTGTTTTTATAAAAGTTTTCAAAGTCTAAATTTAGGGTTTTTACATTTGATATAGCATGAGTTTTTACATCTTCTTGTAAAATTTCAAGCATAGCACTAGAGCTGTCTACACCCAAAACACTTTTTGCTTTTTGTGCTAAATGCAAAGTCCAAACACCGCTCCCACAGCCTATATCTACCACGCTTTTATCTTGTAAAGATCCAAGTTTTGCAAAAGTAGCTTTTTGAATTTCGTTTAAACTAGGATTATACCTTGCGTAGCTTTTTGCTTTTTTATTCCATAAATTCATCTTCACTCCTTATTTTTTCTAATATAGTATAATATTTTTTTGTTTTTAGAAAGGAAAATTATGCGAGTAGTGTTTTTGTGTTTGATTTCATTTTTAAGTATATATGCTAAAGATTTGGTAAGTGTTAGTATAGCTCCACAAGCTTACTTTGTAAAGCAAATTGCTAAAGATACTTTAGATATTAATATAGTCATACCACCTAATGCAAATGAGCATACTTTCGAATTTAAACCAAGTGGTATTTTAAAACTTGAAAAAAGCGATATTTACTTTACAGCCAATTTAGAATTTGAAAAAATTTGGATTTTAAAACTTAAAGATAATCTCAAAAATACCAAAATCATCTCTACTCAAAATGGTATTGATTTTATACCTTTGCAAGAGCATGCACATGAAGGACACCATCATCATGGAGATGACCCTCACACATGGCTTGATCCACTTTTAGCAAAAACTCATGCTAAAAATATCACCTTAGCACTTATAGAACAATACCCACAAAATAAAGCATTTTATGAGCAAAATTTAGAAAATTTCTTAAAAGAAATGGATACATTAAATTTACAAATACAAGCTTTATTTAAAAATGCAAAAAACAAGCACTTTTTAGTCTATCATCCATCTTGGGGGTATTTTGCAAAAAGATATCATCTAAGTCAAATTCCTGTAGAAATAGAAGGCAAAGAACCTAAGCCAAAAGACTTAGCCAAGCTTGCAAAACTCATACAAAAAGAGCAAATCAAAGCTATTTTCGTGCCAAAAGGTGCTAATAACAACACCATTAAAGCTATGGCGAGTAATTATAATCTTAAAATCATAGAACTTGATCATTTGCCAAATGATTATAAAAATGAGCTTTTAAAAGATGCAAAAAACATAGCAAGTGTTTTACAATGATAAAAATCAATATTAAAAATTTAAACTTTTCATATAATCAAGATGAGGTTTTAAAAAATATCAACCTAAACTATGAAAGCAAAGACTTTTTAGCCATAGTAGGGCCAAATGGCGGGGGTAAATCTACACTTTTAAAACTCATACTAGGCTTACTAAATAGCCATAAAAACATAAACTTTGAAAACTTAAGTTTAAAAGATATAGGTTATGTCCCACAAAATACTTTAGCTAATCCAAACTTTCCAGTGCGCGTGCTAGAAGTGGTGATGATGGGAAGGGTGGATAAAAAATTCTTTGGTTTTTATACCAAAAAAGATCAAGAGCAAGCCTTGCTAGCCTTAGAAAAAGTAGGTATGAGAAATTTTTGGGATAAAAAAATCAACGAATTAAGCGGAGGCCAAAGACAAAGAGTTTACATCGCAAGAGCTCTAGCAAGCGAATGTAAGCTTTTGATCCTTGATGAGCCTACTGCAAGTATAGATACTAAAGGCTCGGTGCAGATTTTTGAGCTTTTGAAAAAATTACACGAAAGTGGGGTTGGCGTGATAGTAATATGCCATGATTTAAATGTAAGCTTAGCTTATGCAAATAAAATAGCGTATTTAAACAAAGAATTATTCTTACATGAAAACACTCCTGAAAAAAAGGCGCATTTACTGGCGCATTTAAGTCAAAATCACACGCATTTTTGTGATGTGGAGCTTAGCTTGGAGCAGTGTTGCTGTGAAGGAAAAAACCATGCTTGAACTTTTATCTAGCTCTTTTATACAAAATGCTTTTTTGGCTGCATTTTTAACTAGCATTGCTTGTGGGATTATGGGGACTTTGATCATGATCAACCGCTTAAGTTCTATGGCAGGAGGCATTACGCATGGGGCTTTTGGGGGTATAGGTATAGCATTTTATTTTGGTTTGCCAGTACTTGTTAGTACGAGTTTATTTACTCTTTTTTTAGCCTTGCTTGTAGCGTTTTTAGTCCAAAAATATCCTTTTAGAAGTGACAATATAGTCGGTGTTATATGGGCTTTTGGAATGGCTGTTGGTATCATACTCATAGACTTAACCCCTGGTTATAATGGAGATTTAATGGGGTATTTGTTTGGTAGTATTTTGTCTGTACCTACGCAAGATATAGTTTTATTCGCAGTGATTGATGTGATTTTTATCATTTTAGTATTGCTTTTTTATCGTCAATTTGAAATTCTAAGCTTTGATAAAGAATTTGCAAGCTTAAGAGGGATTAAAACCAATCTTTTTCACTATCTTTTAATCGCAATGATGGCTTTTTGTATCGTTATAAGTATCAAAGTAGTAGGATTAGTATTAGTGATAGCTTTACTTAGCATACCTGCATTTATCGCTGAGAGTTTTTCTAAAAAGCTTGGTCAAATGATGATCATCTCTACTCTTTTGAGTATAAGTTTTTGCGTGATAGGGCTTTTTGTGAGTTTTTATTATAATCTTGCAAGTGGAGCATGCATTATAGCAAGTGCTTGTATAGCTTTTGTGCTTTATCTTTGTTTTAGAGTTTTTGCAAAGAAAAGTTGAAATTTACTTTTACTTTAAAACGCTATTTTCATGCACTCTTAAAAAACTAGCAAATTTTGGCTTGCCATTTTTGGTTAAGCCATTGTATTTAAAAGTGATGATAGCGCCAACTGGCGGAGGATTTAAGCGATCGCTTTCTTTAAAGCCCGAGCCTATCTTAAAACTTACTTTTTTACCCTCAATCACTGCTTCACAAAGCAAAGATCCCATTTTGCCTTCAAATTTTCCTTTACCTTCAAAATGCTTTTTTACAACACATTCTGTATCATCAAAAGGTTTTAGCTTAAAAGCATTGTTTGATCTTTTCTTTTCATAAGGTGTGTTGTTTAATCTTATGATCACGCCCTCGCCTTTATGCGAAATGATATCTTGGTAAAACTGCTTTAAATGATTTTTATCTTTAATGCGAATTTGTGGGATGATTTTTATAAAATCATTTGGATTTTTAACCAAATACTTTTTTAAAACTTCTAATCTTGCTTCTAAAGTACAAGGATCAAGCTTAAATTCCTCGCAAGCATTTGGCACATCAAAGACATTATAACTTACTTTTTGCCAAAGTTTTTCATCAGGATTTTCTTGGCGTATTAAAGATGAAATTTCTTCAAAAGAAGCTCTTTTTATCCAAAGTTCTCCATCTAACTCAAATTTAGGAAAGTTTTTTGTGAAAAATAAAGGAAGTTTTATAGCATTTCCTGCTCTTGTTTGCATAGACTTACCACTCCAAAGCCCTCTTACGCCATCGAGTTTTTCGCTCATGAGATAATGGCTTAAATTTATATCTTTAAATGCTTTTTCATCATAAACTTTAAAAAGTAAAATATCTTTTGCAAAAAGAGGATTTAAAAAGAGAGTAAAGAGAAAAACAAGGCTTATAAAAAGCCTTGCAGTAAGATTAAAGTGCTTTTTTAGCAGCATCTGCTATTTTAGCAAAAGCAGCTACGTCATTCATAGCTAAATCAGCTAAGATTTTTCTATCAAGCTCAATGCCTGCTTTTTTAAGACCATTTATAAATCTTGAATAACTAATATCATTCAGTCTGCAAGCTGCATTGATACGTACTATCCAAAGACGACGGAAATCGCGTTTTTTGCGGCGTCTATCACGATACGCATAAACCAAACTTCTTTCTAATTGTTCTTTAGCTTTTCTAAAGTGTTTGCGGCGACCACTATAAAAACCACGCGCAAGTTTTAAAACTTTTTTATGTCTGCGGCGTCTTACAACACCTGTTTTTACTCTTGCCATATTTATCCTTTCACAAATTGGCGTTCGTTAAACGAATCTTGCCCTTTAAAAATAAGGGGAGTTTGAATGACTTTCGTCAAAAACTAAATTTAAGCGAACTTAAATTCCTAACATTTTTTCAACCGCTTTAACATTGGTTGAGTGAACATACTTAGAAGTGCGAAGATCACGCATTCTTTTAGCAGGTTTTTTAGTCAAAATGTGGCTTCTATAAGCAGCACCTCTTTTGATTTTATTTTTACCTACTTTGAAGCGTTTAACAGCACTTTTAACGCTTTTCATTTTTGGCATGTGTATCCTTTGGATCAATTTTTTCATAAAAGAAAGCTATCATTTTACTACAACTATGCTTTAGAAAAATTAAATTCTAATTCTTCTTTTTTAACACATAAAGTTGTTCTTGTATATGCATAGAGCGTTTAGAAAGGTTTCTACTAGCTCTAAAGGCATTATACTTTTGCTCAAGCACAAAGCATTCTCCAAGACTTTGAAGTCTTTTTGTGAAATTTTCTTTTTTTACAAAACCCTCACAATTATAAGAAAGTAATACAATCTTAGCTTTTAAATCATCTATCAAATCAAACAAAGCATCTTCGGCTTTTTTTTCTTTGTTAAAAGCACTGCGGTTCCAGTCTTTTGGTATGCCAGAAACCTTTGAAATTTCCTTTGGCTTTTTATAATTAGCGATTAAATTTAACATAAAATAATTTGACCCATAAGGGTGTTGATTAT
This sequence comes from Campylobacter sp. IFREMER_LSEM_CL2194, assembly GCF_025771685.1. NCBI lineage: Bacteria > Pseudomonadati > Campylobacterota > Epsilonproteobacteria > Campylobacterales > Campylobacteraceae > Campylobacter > Campylobacter sp. IFREMER_LSEM_CL2194. The sequence continues at coordinate 54,370 of NZ_JAKMQS010000004.1, read as the reverse complement.
AAGGTGGGTCTAAATACGCCACATCAAAGCTATCAAGCTCTTTAGCTAAAATATTTGCGTCTTTTTGAAAAACCTCATACTCACAAGTAAAATTTGAAAAAATAGGCATTTTTAAAGCTATATCGCCTTTTATACGACTAAGCGCATTTGCTCCATTTCCTCCAAATTTACCAATGCCATTTTTATCTTTATAAAAGCCCTTAAAAACCCCACTTGTATTCGCATGCACACTTGCTTCATAGATAAGCGGTGCGATGAAGTATTTTTGTATATTACTTGGCAGGTTTGAAATTTTTTCTCGCATAGAGTCTAAATACATCGCATTTTTAAGCGTGTAAAAAACTCTTTCATCTTTTTGGATATGTTCATCATCATTTGGCGCATAAAGCTTGCTTATAAAGCCTTTTTTGAGTTTTAAATCAGAAATTAAAAAATCATAATATTTTTGTAATTCTTGTAAAAATTGTGCATTTTGATTGCTTAAATAACATTCATTGATGATTTTAGAATAATCTTCCAAATCATTTGCCATAATAAAACTTGCATAAGGCCTCACAAAACGCGAAACTACACCTGAACCGCTAAATACATCACAAAAACTAAATTTGTCTTTTTTAAGCTCATCTTGTGCGAATTTAAAGCCTTGATTTAAAAACTCAAGCAAGGATCTTTTATTACCAAGATAGGTTATGATTTGTTCTTTTAAAAAACGTGAGTTTTCTTTTTTATTATTCATTAAAAAATATAATACCTTAAAGATGTCTCAGCTATTTCTTTCATAATTTCAAACATTTCACCAATCTCCCATTTTTCTTCTCTAAAATACATACTAACAGGAGAAAAATAATTATGATCACTATTCCCATCGGCTTTAAAAATATAAGTTTTATTCAAATAATAAAATTCATTTAATACATTTAATTTTGCTAATACACTTTTTTGATCTGAAGCAAAATCACAACCCCATCCAAAACATACAAAAGGAGTTATTTTTTCATGATTTAACATGGCTTTGATACCTGTTAAATTTTTTCCCAATCTCTCTATTGCATTTCCTGTGGCTTGTCTATTTTTTCCTTCTTGTAACCTAATATCATTTGTCCCTTGTCGTTTTGCTTCAGCGATCAACAATACTTTTTTATATCCTGAAGGATTATTTAAAAACAAAACTCCTCCATCAGGTTTTATAAAATTATTTTCATATTCCATATCAAACTGAGCACGGATATTTGTTTCCTTTATACTATTAATCATAAAAGAAATATCGAGTTTGTTTTCTATAGTAAGATAATATTGCTCTTTAGAAAAATTATCAATACCTCCAAATCTATTTTCTAAGTATAATTTAGTTTGTCTCATAGCCTCATCTATATTCAAATCATCATTTTTTGAATAAGTATTTTTTGGCATATGCTGACTTATGCTACTCCTTAAAGCTTCTCTTGGCATTTTATTTTTTCTTTTTAGGAGTTACTAGCATATTTACATAGCGTCCTTCGAGTAAAGGCTCTTTGTCTCTATCTGCTATATCTTCAACCATTTGCCAAATTTTTTCAAGCAAAGCTACCCCTGCTTCAGGAGAGCCCATCTCACGACCTTTTAAAAACACTCTAAATTTCACATGCTTGCCTTGCTCTAAAAACTCACTTGCATGTTTGACCTTATAATTAATGTCATTTTGAGCGATTTTCACAGAAAGTTTGATTTCTTTTATATCAATAACTTTTTGTTTTTTCTTTGCTTCTTTTTGTTTCTTTTCTTGTTGATAACGGAATTTTCCATAATCCATTATCTTACATACAGGTGGTTTGGCTTCAGGGGCTATCATCACCAAATCAAGCCCTAGTCTATTTGCTATATCTAGTGCTTCATCACTACTAATAATGCCATAAACCTTGCCATCATCACCTATACATCTGATCTCATCTGCCTGAATTTCTTCATTTAGCAATACTTCTTTTTCTTTACTCAAAAGCGTACCTCACTTAATTTCTCCTTTGTTAGGGTTATAAATTCATCTAAAGTCATTGTTTTTTGTTCTTTTGCTCTTCTATCTCTTAAAGCCACACTTTTATTTGCTACTTCTTCATCACCTAAAACAAGTATCATAGGTACATGTGCTTTTTCAGCGGTACGGATTTTTTTATTTAAGCTTTCATTTTTATTATACACTTCACTATCAATGCCAAGTTCTAAAAGTTTTCTTGCTATTTCTTTTGCATAATCATGGTGATTTTGCGAAATAGGTACTATAGCTACTTGAGTTGGTGCTATGAAAAATGGCAACTCACCCGCACAATGCTCTACTAAAATTCCTATAAATCTCTCAAAAGAACCTAAAATAGCACGGTGAAGCATTACAGGTTGTTTTTTCTCATTATCTGCGTCTGTGTATTCGAGTTTAAAACGGCTTGGTAAGTTAAAATCTACTTGTATAGTTCCACACTGCCATTTTCTTTTTAGCGCATCAGTAATTTTAATATCGATTTTTGGACCATAGAAAGCTCCACCACCCTCATCAATACCATATTTTAAACCTTGCTCATCTAAAGCTTGCTTTAAAGCGTTTGTGGCTATATCCCAAATTTCATCATCGCCTATTGCTTTTGCTGGGCGTGTTGAAATTTCCATTTCATAATCAAACCCAAAAGCTTTCATTAAAGTATCAACAAAGCTTAAAATTTCTAAAACTTGCTCTTTTATTTGACTTGGCATACAAAAAATATGTGCATCATCTTGAGTAAATTCTCTAACTCTAAAAAGTCCGTGTAAAACACCACTTTTTTCATGGCGGTGCACCACGCCATATTCAAAAAATTTCAAAGGTAAATCGCGATAGCTTCTAACATCGCTTTGATAAATTTTAATATGCCCTACACAATTCATCGGCTTTATGCCATATTCTTGCTCATCAATTTGCGTAAAATACATATTTTCTTTATAGTTTGCATAATGCCCGCTAATCTTCCATGCATCAGCTTTTAAAAGCTCAGGCCCACGCACAGGCTCATAGCCTCTTAATCTATGAGCTTTATATAATAAATGCTCTAATTTACTTCTTAATTTTGCCCCATTGCTAAGCCATATAGGAAGCCCGCCACCTATCTCATCATCAAAAGCAAAAAGTTTCATTTCATTGCCAAGTTTTCTATGATCTCTTTTTTTGGCCTCTTCTATGATTTTTAAGTATTCATTTAAACTTTCTTTATCCGCAAAGGCAGTACCATAAATTCTTGTGAGCATTTCTCTTTTTTCATCACCACCCAAATACGCTCCAGCTACACGGGTAAGCTTGAAAAATCTTAAATATTTAGTATTTGGCACATGGGGTCCACGGCATAAATCTTCAAATTCGCCTTGCTTATAAATACTTACTTTACCATCAGGAATTCTTAATAAAACTTCTTGTTTTAAATCATCATTAGCAAATTTTTCTTTAACCTCGGCCTTTGAGAGTTCATATTTTGTGATATCTAGCTTTGCCTCTGCTAGTTCTTTCATTTTCTTTTCGATTTTACTTAAGTCTTCTTCTGAAATTTTACTATCAACCCTAAAATCATAATAAAACCCATCTTCTATCACAGGTCCTACGAAGAATTTAGCCTCTGGATATAAACTTTTAATCGCTTGAGCCATTAAATGCGCACAAGAGTGGCGGATAACTTCTAAACTTTCTTTAGAATTATCAAAATAAATCGGAGTTAAATTTGTATCATTGTTAAAACTTTGAGTATCCACTAAAGTTTCATTATTTGCATATGCAATTATATCTTTTGTCATTTCTACCCTTAACACTCACTAACCTTGTGAGCTTAAATTAAAATATAAGACTAATTTTAGCTATGAAAAACTTAAACTTTTTTTAAATAAAGGATATTTTTATATTTCAAACACCCGTTCTTGATATATCTAAAGCACCACTCATAAAAAGGTATAAAAATACAAAACCTAAAATTATCCTATAAATTCCAAAAGGTATGAAATTTATCTTGCTGATTAATTTTAAAAATATTTTAATTACCACAAAAGCCACTATAAATGCTGTTATAAAACCTATGGCTAAAGGAATGAAATTATTCATATTACTTAAAACCTGTGGTTCTTTATAAATGCTATAAGCTGTTGCTACTATCATAGTAGGAATTGCGAGTAAAAATGAAAATTCAGAAGCCACTTTGCGATCAAGCCCAAGCAATAAGCCACCTATGATACTTGCTCCACTTCTTGAAGTACCTGGTATGATAGCAAGAGCTTGGGTTAAACCTATCAAAAAAGCTTGCTTATAACTTACCTCATCTAAAGAGTGGATTGTGTAATCTTTTTTTCTATGTTTAAGTTCTATAATGATAAAAATAATCCCACCAATGATTAACATAGTAGCCACGGTATAGCCATTAAATATCTCTTTTAAAAACTTATATGCTATAAAACCAACCCCACCTGCAGGCAAAAAGCCCACAGCAAGTTTTAACCAAATATCAAGTTTTTGAGTTAGTTTTTCTTTGAAAATAAAAATCACCGCTAGTATAGAACCAAGCTGAATGATGATGAAAAAACTTCTCCAAAAATCATCTATATTTAAACCCAAAATTTCAGCACCTAAAATCATATGTCCTGTAGATGAAACAGGCAAAAATTCTGTTAAACCCTCGATAATTCCTAAAATCAAAGCATAATAATAATCTAAATTCATTTTTTAAGTACTCTTCTTGCAAAAATTAGCATGATCGCTACAAACACTACAAAACCTATAATCCCATCGTCTTTAAATGAAGTTGCAATAGCAAGTGGATCTTCAGCCCCACCTCTACTAATAGAAAGCACAGTTAAACCAGCTATTAATACTCCAAATAAACTCTCACCCACTATCAAACCAGAGGCAAATAAGGTTCCTTTTTGCTCATGCTCTTGAATAAGTTCTTTTTTATGAGCATTTTTCGCATATCTTTGCTCCAAACGCTTTTTAACTAAATATGCTAATAATCCGCCTACAAATAAAGGCATATTAACAGCAGGTGGTAAATATATACCTATACCCACAGCTAAAGGCGGTAAAGACATATTTTTCTTTCTTAATAAACGATCGACGATGATTATACCAACGCCCACAAAAGCTCCCGCTATAATATAACTCCAATCGATATTAGCATTAAAAATGCCTTGTGCTATAGTACTCATCAAATTTGCTTGTGGTGCAGCAAGCGCATTTGCCTCATCCATTCCTTCTCTTGGCATTGCACCCACAAAACCATAAGCTTGGTATAATAAATTTAAAACAGGAGCAATAGCTAAAGCTCCAAATACACAACCTATAATCAAAGAAATTTGTTGTTTCCAAGGAGTTGCACCCACTAAATAGCCAGTTTTTAAATCTTGTAAATTATCATTAGAAATAGCAGCAGTTGCCAAAATAACACTAGTAGTAAATATAGCAAAAGCAATAGCAAATTTAGACATTAAAGGATCGCTAAATAAATCTACTTGATAACCCAAAAGTAAAATAATCAAAGAAGAAATCATAATCCCAATAAGTCCTATACCAGAAATAGGAGAAGATGATGAACCCACCAAACCTGCCATATATCCACAAGCAGAAGCTACAAAAAAGCCTATAAAAATAGCTACTAAAGTTCCCACTAAAGCAAAAAGAATTTGATAACCACTTGCTAAATTTGAATCAGCCACAAAAGCATAAAATGAAATAAACAAACCTATACACATAAGTACAAATAAACCTAGCATAGCTTTTAAAGATAAATCCATATCTTTAGGATCTTGTGAGAGGTTTAATGAGGTTTTTTTAAGCATATTTTTCATGCCATCATATACAGGCTTTGCAAGCTCTATTAAAGTCCATAATGCTGCTATAGCAATAGCTCCTGTACCTATTAAGCGTACTTTTTGAGCCCAAATTTGATTAGCTATATCAAGCGCACTTAAACTCACATCAAAACTTTCTTTAGCAGAAAAATATGGCACAAAAACCATCCAAGCAAGCACCATACCCGCAAGCAATGCAACACCTCCAGCTATACCTACTAAGTATCCAGCACCCAAAAGTGCCACTGAATAACCCATAGAAAAGCCAAAAGTCATTTTTTGCCAAATGAATGCAAAACTGCTTCCACTTGAAAGTAGTTTAAAACCGCTTGAAAAAAGACTTATCACAGAAGCAAAAGCCACGCCAAGTGTGATTTCTTTTAAGCCTACTTTTCCTTTTTTATCAGCTTGATCTTTATTAGCTACTTTTAAAATTTCAGCAGCAGCTCTTCCTTCAGGATAAGCTAATTTACTCTCTACTACCATAGCTCTACGCAAAGGTATAGTAAAAAGCACGCCTAATCCACCTCCACAAAGACAGAGCATAAAAGTAAGCCAAAGTGGAAATTCAAACCAATATCCACACATAAAAAGACCTGGTATAACAAAAATCACAGCTGAAAGCGTACCTGCAGCTGAAACTTGAGTTTGAACCATATTATTTTCTAAAATATTAGAGTCTTTAAAGATTTTTAAAACAGCCATTGCGATCACAACAGCAGGAATAGAAGTAGAAAAAGTAAGACCAACTTTGAGCCCCAAATATACATTTGAGGCGGTAAAAATAATCGTTAAAATACTTCCTAGTATTATACCCCTAAGCGTAAGCTCCGGTAGTGAGTTTTTTGTATGCATTTTGCTTCTCCATTTTTATTGACAACCTTCACATTCTATAGTTCTATCAACCACATCATCATTTACTTTTTGACTATCAGGACTTTCGCTTCTTAGATAATAAGTTGATTTAACACCTAATTCCCAAGCAAGTTGATAAATTTCATTTAAATATCCACCGCTTGCTTTATCTAAAGAAACAAAGATATTTAATGATTGACCTTGATCAATCCATTTACCACGAATCGCTGCTGCTTTTACTAAGATTTTTTGATCAAGCTCATAAGCAGGAGTGTAATACTGCCAAGTATTAGCACTTAGATTTGGCACCACAGTTGGTATCATACCGCTTAAGTTTTGCTCAAACCATTTTCTTTTATATACAGGCTCAATCGTTTGAGTAGTACCCACTAAAATAGAGATAGAAGAAGTTGGTGCTATAGCCATTAAATAGCCATTTCTTATACCATCTCTTTTTAGTTTTTCTCTTAATTTTTCCCAATCACACTCGCTTTGATCAAACAAACCTTCACTTGCGGTAAGTTTTTTAGCATTTTCGTTTGCTACATCAATTGGCACTATACCTTTACTCCAGTTTGATCCTTCAAAGTCAGGATAACTTCCTTTTTCTAAGGCTAAATTTGAGCTCGCTAAAATAGCCTCATAACTAATCATTTCCATAATATGGTCAATTTTTTCAAAATGCTCATTAGAACCCCAATAAATTTGAGCTTCAGCCACCATTTGCGCTTCACCCATTACACCAAGCCCTATAGCGCGTGATTTTAAATTGGTATTTTTAACCTTTACATGAGGATAAAAATTTAAATCAATCACATTATCAAGCATTCTTATAGCTGTTGGCACTACTCTTTGAATATCTTCTTTGGTATTGATTTTACTTAAATTTATACTTGCAAGATTACAAACTGCGGTTTTTCCTTCGTTTTTGTATTTTTCTACTATATAGACTTTTTTACCATTGATACTATCTAAAGTAGAAACTTTCTTAGCAAGCTTTTTATATCCTCCGTCTATTGTAAGCTCTTCATCCTCATCTAAATGAAGCTCTGTTTTATCATCAAATACGATTTTGATTTGATAATAATTTGGATCTGTATTTTGAAAAATTTCTGTACATAAATTTGAACTTCTTATAATCCCTGCGTGAGAATTTGGATTTGTTTTGTTTGCACTATCTTTAAAACATAAAAATGGCATACCTGTTTCAAAATAAGATAAAAGTATTTTTTTCCAAAGCTCTTTTGCATCTATAATTTCTTTAGCTATGCTTTCATCTTTTTCAAATCCTTCGTATTTTTTCTCAAATTCTTCACCGTATAAATCGCATAAACTTGCCGTATCAGCAGGATCAAAAAGCGTCCATTTATCATTTGCTCTTACTCTTTTCATGAACAAATCATTAATCCACAAAGCAGGGAAAAGTTCATGCGCTCTTCTTCTTTCTTCGCCAGAATTTTTACGCAAATCTAAAAAGTCATTAATATCCATATGCCAAGGTTCGATATATACAGCAATCGCCCCTTTTCTAGTACCAAGTTGATCAACAGCAACGGCTATGTCATTAGTGATTTTTAAAAATGGTATGATCCCACCTGCTGCATTTTTATGCCCATCTATGCTTCCACCCATAGCGCGCACCTTAGACCAATCCCAGCCTATACCACCGCCAAATTTAGATAAAAGCGCCATTTCTTGATAAGAATCAAAAATTCCTTCTATATTATCAGGCGTGCTTCCTATATAACATGAGCTTAATTGGTGTCTTGTAGTTCTTGCATTTGAAAGGGTTGGAGTTGCAAGCATTACTTCAAAAGTTGAGATCAAATCATAAAATTTCTTAGCCCAAGTTTGAGAATCTAGCTCATTTTGTGCTAAAAACATCGCAATAGCCATAAACATTTGTTGTGGTAATTCTATAGGCATACCCTTAGAATCTTTAATCAAATATCTATCATATAAAGTTTTTATACCAAGATAAGTAAATTGCAAATCACGTTCTGGCTTTATATAAGCATTAAGATCATCTAAGTCATATTTTTCTTTTAAGCCAATTAAAATCCTACCTTCTTTTTCACCTTTTTCAAGATATTCTCTTAAATGTTTATATCCATTATAACCACTTACTTTTTTATATAAATCATATAAAAACAATCTTGCAGCAACAAAGGTCCAATTAGGTCTATCAATATCTATTTTATCTACTGCTGTTTTTATAAGAGTTTGTTGGATTTCTTCTGTTGTTATGCCATCACGAAATTGAATTTTTGCATCTACTTCAAGCTCACTTTGGCTAACATTTTCTAAATTTGCCACTGCATCGGTGGTATATTTTTTAATCTTAGAAACATCTAACTCTTCAGTTCTTCCATTTCTTTTTAATACTTTCACTCACAACCCCTAGTTTATTATTTAAAAGTTCTTTCAAAAATTTTATCTACATTTTTAGTATAGTAGTTATAATCAAAGCAATTTCTAATATCTGCTTCACTTAAAGAATTTTTCAAATCCTCATCAGCTAATAAAGCTAATAAAAACAAACTCTCACCTTTTTCATTTAAAGCAGGCTTACCATTTTGTAAATCGGCCCAAACTTTCATAGCATTTCTTTGAACGATTTTATAAGCTTCTTCTCTGCTTATACCTTTAAATGGAAGTTCAAGCAATACTCTTTGAGAAAATACAAGCCCTCCAGTTAAATTTAAATTTTTCATCATATTTTCTGGATATACCAAAAGCTTTTCTACCACACCACATAATCTTGAAAGCATAAAATCAGTCGTGATAAAAGCATCAGGTAATATAAATCTTTCTACACTAGAATGTGATATATCTCTTTCATGCCACAATGCTACATTTTCTAAAGCAGGTGTTACATAAGCTCTTATCATCCTGCAAAGACCGGTAATATTTTCACTCAAAACAGGATTTCTTTTATGAGGCATAGCCGAGCTTCCTTTTTGTCCTTGAGAAAAATATTCTTCAGCTTCATATACTTCTGTTCTTTGAAAATGGCGGATAGCAACAGCAATTTGCTCACAACTTGAAGCTAAAATAGCTAAAGCTGAGATAACTTGTGCATAACGATCTCTTTGTATAACTTGGTTTGAAACTGGTGCTGGTTTAAGATCTAAATTTTTACAAACTTCTTCTTCAAATTCAAGTGGAGCATGAGCAAAATTTCCCATAGCACCACTAATTTTCCCATAACTAATCACTTCTTTTGCATGAATAATTAAATCTTTTGCATGAACTAGCGAATCATACCAAATAGCCAAAACTAAACCAAAAGTTATAGGCTCTCCATGAATTCCATGACTTCTTCCCACCATTAAGGTATTTTTATGCTCATATGCTCTTGTTTTAATCGCTGCTAAAACTTGATCTAAATCTTGCAAGATTAGTTCCAAACTATCTTTAATCTGCAAAGCAACTGCAGTATCAATACAATCTGAACTTGTCATTGCATAATGTACAAAACGACTTTCCTCACCTAAGCTTTCACTTACACTAGTTAAAAAAGCGATAACATCATGTTTGGTAGTTTTTTCTATTTCATCTATTCTTGCTATATCAAATTTTGCATTTTTTATAATTTTTTCACAATCATCGTCTTTAATAAGACCAAGTTTATTCCATGCTTTCACAGCAGCTAATTCTACTTTTAGCCATGCATCATATTTTGCTTGCATGTCCCATTTTTTAGCCATGATTTCTCTACTATATCTTTCAACCATTTTCAAGACCTTTTTTTATATAATTTTTTATGAAAAAATAGCTTGAATTTTATTATAAATTACCTAAGAAAGTTATTAAATGGCATATATAAAAAAGAAACTAGCAAATAATGGAAAAAAGGCATTTAGACTACTTATGGATGAGTTGAAAATTTCTATGCGTGAAGCACAAAAACTCATTGATAAAAAAAGATTATTTTGTGATGGAAATTTGGTAGAAGAAAAAAATAAATTTTTAAATGGTTTAGTAGAATTAATCATATATGAAAACAACCCCAAAGGATTAGAAATAGTTTTTGAAAATGAAGATTTTGCCATCGTAGAAAAACCAAGTGGAGTGCTAACTCATCCTAATGGGCGCAATTGTGCTTATAGTCTTTGTGATGAAATTTGGCATTTATGGGGTGAAAAAGCTTGCGTGGCTCATAGACTAGATAAAGAAACAAGCGGACTTTTACTCATAGCAAAGCATAAAAATGCACAAATTGAGTTAAAAACTATGTTTGAAAAAAGATTAGTGCAAAAAAGCTATCTTGCTCTAGTAAAAGGAAAAACTGAAAAAGAATTTATAGTAGATAAAAGCATGGATTTAACTAAAGACTATGATACAGTAAAAGCTAGGATGCATATTTGTGAAAATGGCAAAGAAGCTTTAACACAATTTTATACTTTAGAATATTTTGAAAATTTAGATGCTAGTTTAGTTTTAGCTAAACCTCTAACAGGCAGACAACACCAAATAAGACTACATTTGTTTCATGTGAAACATAAAATTTTAGGTGAACCTTTATATGGTTTAGAAAAAACACAAATAGAGCAAATATTAGATGGAAAAATGAGTGGTATAAAAAGAGCTCAAATCACAGGTGCTAAAAGACTGCTTTTACACTCTTTTAGCTTAGAATTTACATATAAAAATCAAAAATTTTTGATACAATCTCAAAAAGATATAAAAGACGAGTTTTTAAAGGAAATAATACAATGAAAGAAAATATTCCCATTGGATACTTTTGTCCTCATAATATCGGAGATATGGTTGCTAGTTTAGATATGCTATATGCAATTAAATATATTTACCAAGCAAATATAACAGTTTTTTGCAGAAAAAACACTGAGTCCATTTTAAAAAATTTTAATTTTATTGATCATATAGAACTAATTGAAAAAATTGATGAAAATATTATCGATCAAATCAATAAATATTCACTAGATTATTTAATATCATTTCATGCAAAATCTTTTTTAATTAAACTTCTTATAAAAACAAACACAAAAAATATTATTGTAAAAGCAAAATTTGTTAGTGTATTTTCTTTTAAATGTAAAACTATCTTTACAAGTATAACAAAAAGATTTTTTAAAAATAGAAGTGATAGAGATAGAATGTTATATTATGCTAGAAAAATAGATCCTAAAAAATTTGATAAATGTATAAAAAGAATCAATTTTGATACCACTATAAAAACATTAGATGAAAACAAAGATATTGTTAAAAATTATCTTCAAAAAAATAATATTAAAAATTTTATTATTATAAACCCTTTTAGCATTACAGTAGATTTTACACTAAACCTAGTTTCATTTTTTGATCTCATAGCAAAAATTCGATTTTCATATCCAAATATAAATATTATTATTCCAACTTATAATGATATTCATGACACTTTTATAAGAAGTGTTAAACAACATAATATAAATCTTTTATCAGAAATTTATATTTTTAAAAACAATGATGATATTTTAAATTTAGTAGAACTTATATCTCAATCAAAATGTATTATTAGTCCTAGTACAGGCCCAATTCATATTGCAAGCAATATAAAAATCCCTAGTATTGGATTATATCCTAAAAAGGATAGTATATTTTGGCCAACATACAACAAAGACTATGTTTTTATCGATAAAAAATGCAATGAATTATTATGTCATGAAATAGATAAAATTATAACAGATGTCATTGATAGATTAAAAAAATATATCAATTAATCTTCAACCTGATCTTCATTTTTTAATACATAAATAATTCCACCAAGTCCTATGATTACCACTATGCTTATAAAAATAAGTTGGACTATATCTAAAAAAGTCATTGTTTACTCTGCCTTTCTTTAAGCTGTCCGCATGCAGCTGAAATATCAAGTCCCTTGCTTTCTCTTATCGTACAAGTAACACCTTTTGCACTTAAATAATCTTGAAATTTAACCGCATTTTCAACACTTGGTCTTTTATATAAACTTCCTTCGTGTGGATTAAAAAGTATTAAATTTACTTTAGCTTTTATACCATTTAAAAGTTTGACTAATTCTTTTGCATGTTCTATTTTATCATTTATACCATCGATTAAAAGATATTCAAACATCACTCTTTTACGCTGATCTATAGGAAAATTTCTCACCGCTTCCATAATGCTTGCAATATTATAAGCTTTATTAATAGGCATTAATTCACTTCTAAGCTCATCATTTACAGCATGGAGCGAAATAGCCAAAAGCACACCTAAATTCATTTCTCCAAGCTCTTTAATTTGCTTTGCTAAACCACTTGTACTTATAGTTTGTCTTCTAGGGCTTATCGCTAAAGCATCATTATCAGCTAAAATTTTAACTGCCTTAGAAACATTTTTAAGATTATCCAAAGGCTCTCCCATACCCATATAGACTATATTAACCCTTCTTTCATAAGGTATGTTGTTATGTTTTTTAATCCATAAAATTTGTCCTACTATTTCTCCTGCAGTCAAATTTCTTTTCAAACCGCCTTTAGCAGTCAGACAAAAACTGCACCCACTTTTACACCCCACTTGAGAGGAAACACAAATAGTATATCTTGCATGTTTGATGATTTTTCCATTTTCATCTACAAGCTCTTCTTTCATAGGTAGCAAAACAGCTTCTATTTTTTTACCATCTAAAAGCTCAAAAAGATATTTAATACTCCCATCTTTGCTTTTTTCATCTTTCACACATTTTAAAGGTGAAAAATGAAAATTTTCTTGTAAATACACTCTAAAGTCTTTTGGTAAAGATGACATTTGTAAAAAATCATCTGCATATTTTTTATATACCCATTCAAAAATTTGCTTTGCTCTAAATTTTGGCTGGACTAAATTTTCTAATTCTTCTTTAGTAAAATCTAATATATTTTTTAATTCACTCAATTTTTTTCCTATATAAGTTTTTTATCTAACAAAAAATCTTTTAATAATTCTTTTGCTTCTTGATGATTTTTTAAAAAATCTTCATGTGCAAATTCATTACAAAAATTTGTAGCACATAAATAACAAATTCCTTCTATTCCTTGCATTTTTACACAAGAAAGAACAGCGTATGCTTCCATATTTTCTATATGTACGCCTTTTTTAAAAAATTCTTGAGCAATATTTTCATCTTTGCAAATATAATTTGAAGAATTAATCATAGTTTCATGTGAAACATTTAATCTAATCTCATTTGCTATAGGTGTATAAAAACTATCAAATAAATCTGCGTATTCTAAATTTGTAGCATTAGAACTTTCATAAATGTCTAAAATTTTTCCTTCTTGGTAAATTCCACATGTACCTATAAAAATCACTCTATCTGTTTTTACTTGACTTAAAATTTTACCTAGAGAAAAAGCAGAATTAACTAAGCCTACACCTATACTTTGTGCAAATTTAAAATCCTCATTTCCTCCTGCACACACTATAAGATTTTTCAAAAATTAACCTTTATAAAAAATAATTCAAATTTTATCTAATTAGCGCTTAAAATAATGCTATAATTAATATTTTTTAGATAAAATAAATTTATGATAAAAGCAAAAAAACATTTTGGGCAAAATTTTTTATGTGATAAAAGCGTGGTAGATAAAATCATCCAAGCCATACCCAAAGATACTAAAAATATAGTTGAGATTGGGCCTGGCTTAGGTGATTTAACGCAAGAACTTTTGAAAATTCCACAAGCTCATATTAGAGCTTATGAGATTGATAAAGATTTGATTCCTATTTTAAATAAAAAATTTCAAAATGAGATTGAAGGTGGAAATTTTGAGCTTATTCATCAAAATGCAAGTGATGCTTTTGATCAAGGAAGTTTAAGCGATAAAGAGTACTTTTTAGTAGCAAATTTACCATATTATATTGCTACAAATTTGATTTTAAAAGCCCTAGAAGATCAAAATTGCCTTGGGCTTATAGTAATGGTGCAAAAAGAAGTGGCACAGAAATTTTGTGCGAATGAAAAAGAAAGTAATTTTTCGGCCTTAGGGGTGCTTTGTGCATTAATATGCCAAAGACAAATGCTTTTTGATATACAACCACAAAGCTTTAATCCTCCACCAAAAGTTACTTCAGCTGTAATGAAGTTAATAAAAACTACTCATTATCAGCAAAAATGTGAAAATATAGAAGCTTTTAAAGAATTTCTTAGAGCTTGTTTTCAAAATCCTAGAAAACAACTCTTATCTAATTTTAAAAATAAAAAAGAAAAAATTCTAAAAGCATTTGAAGCACTAGACATCTCTTCTACCTCAAGAGCTCATGAAATTAGCGTTGATTCATACCTTAAAATTTATGACCATTTAAAGGATGACTATGAGCGAAGAAAACAAAACTCAAGAACAAAATAAAACTAAAAGATTTAATAAATTTAGAAACAAAAGAAAAAAAGATTCACAAAATCAAGAGCAAAATAGCGAAATTAAAAATGAAACAAAAGTAGAAAATGCTCAAACTGAAGCTAGCGAAGAAAAAAAGAAAAAGAAAAAAAATAGAAATTTACCATCTAAATTAAGTGGTAATGAAGAATGGCAAATAGAACTTGCCAAAAGTATAGAAGCTAATAAAATCATGCACGAGCTAAGACTTCACCCTTTAAAACACAACAACTCAAGCGAACATAAAATTCGTATTACACCTTTGGGCGGGCTTGGGGAAATCGGTGGAAATATCACTGTTTTTGAAACTAATAATGATGCGATTATCATTGATATAGGTATGAGTTTTCCAGATGGAACTATGCATGGAGTAGATATTATCATACCTGATTTTGACTATGTAAGAAAGATTAAAAACAAAATTCGTGCTATCATCATCACTCATGCTCATGAAGATCACATCGGTGCTGTGCCATATTTTTTCAAAGAATTTCAATTTCCTATCTACGCAACACCTTTAGCACTAGGTATGATTTCAAATAAATTTGAAGAGCATGGTTTAAAGGCTGAGCGTAAATGGTTTAGACCTATAACAAAAAGACAAATTTATGAAATAGGTGAATTTAATTTAGAATGGATTCACATAACCCACTCTATCATCGATGCTTGTGCTTTGGCTATTAAAACTAAAGCAGGAACCATCATACACACTGGCGATTTTAAAATAGATCAAACACCAATTGATGGCTATCCAACGGATTTAAGTCGTTTAGCTCAATATGGCGAAGAAGGCGTGCTTTGTCTTTTAAGTGATAGCACAAACTCATATAAAGAAGGTTATACAAAAAGTGAAAGCTCCGTAGGTCCTACTTTTGATCAAATTTTTGCTAAAACTAAAGGCAGGGTGATCATGAGCACCTTTAGTTCTAATATCCACCGTGTATATCAAGCTATTAGCTATGGTTTAAAATACGGCAGAAAAGTGTGTGTTATAGGGCGTTCTATGGAAAGAAATCTCTATACCACTATGGAACTTGGCTATATCAAACTTGATAGAAAAATTTTCATTGACGCTGATGAAGTAAGCAAATACAAAGACAATGAAGTGCTAATTGTCACCACAGGAAGTCAAGGTGAGACTATGAGTGCTTTATATAGAATGGCAACTGATGAGCATAAATTTATCAAAATCAAACCTAGCGATCAAGTTATCATTTCAGCTAAAGCAATACCAGGTAATGAAGCAAATGTTTCTGCTGTGCTTGATTTTCTTTTAAAAGCAGGGGCCAAAGTAGCCTATCAAGAATTTAGCGAAATCCATGTAAGCGGACATGCTAGTATAGAAGAACAAAAACTCATGCTAACTTTGGTAAAACCTAAATTTTTCTTACCAGTGCATGGAGAATATAATCATATCAATAAACACAAAGAAACCGCTCTAAAATGTGGTATACCTGAAAGAAATATCTACTTAATGAGTGATGGGGATCAAGTAGAGCTTTGTCAAAAATACATCAAACGCGTTAAAACAGTTAAAACAGGAAAAGTCTTTGTAGATAATCAAATCAACAAACAAATCGCAGATGATGTGGTAATTGATAGACAAAAACTAGCAGATAGTGGCATAGTTGTCATCATCGCCCAGCTTGATAAAGCAAGTAAAACACTAATTAATAAACCAAGAGTATTTAGTTATGGCTTGGTAGCTGATAAACAAGACGGAGCATTCTCAAAAGAAATGAGTGATGTTTTAAGTCAATTTTTCCCAAATGTAAAAGATGAAATTTTAGATAATCCAAAAGTTTTAGAAGCTCAAATTAGACAAGTACTAAGAAAGCATATTTTTAGAAAAATCAAGAAATATCCAACCATAGTACCAACTATTTTTGTGATGTAAAGAAAAATTATGAGAATTAATAAATTCATCTCACACAATAGCAAATATTCTCGCCGTGAGGCTGATGAGCTAATCAAGCAAGGCTTAGTAAAAATCAATAAAAAAACGGCCTTGCTAAGTGATAGCGTAAATACTGAAGATAAAGTTTTTATCAATGGTAAAAAACTCCATAAAAAAACACAATTTTCAGTCATCATTTATCATAAACAAAAAGGTGAAATAGTTAGTAAAAAAGATGATAGAGGTAGAAAAACCATCTATCATACTTTACCAAAACAATTTAGCACTTGGCTTAGTGTAGGAAGGCTTGACTTTGCAAGCGAGGGATTGCTTTTACTAACTGATTCACCTGTGATAGCAGATGCGCTTATGCATAGTGATTTAGAAAGAGAATATTACTTAAAAGTAAAAGGTAATATAGATAAAAATGTTATCGAAGCTATGCAAAATGGCTTAGAAATTCAAAATGAAAAAAAAGGAGCTCATGCTAAAACTAAAATAACCTCAATGAGTTTTGCTCCATTTTTAGGCTTTGAAATTTTTGGCTCAAGTGGTGGCTATACAAAGCTAAAAGTAATCATTAATGAAGGTAAAAATAGAGAACTAAGACGCTTTTTTGGGCATTTTGATTTAGAAGTGATGGATCTTAAAAGAGTAGCTTTTGGAGCATTAGATCTTGGTATGTTAAAAGCAGGAAAATATCGTTATTTGGAAAATGGCGAGTATGAAAAACTACGCGATTTTTTAAAGACAAATAATATAAAATATTAAATTCACATTATTTCCACAAAGAATTTTTATAATTTTTCAAAATATTTAAAAAAGGAAAAATTAATGAAAATTCTAACTACTCTTTTTAGTGTAATTATGGTTTTTATTGCAGTCACACATGAAGAAACTCTTGCGGAAAAATTAGAAAATCAATGTCAAGATCAAAAATCTTGCATAGTAAAAGCCATGAATATGATTAATTGATACTTTAAAATTACTTAAATTAATTAAATTTTAATTTTAATCTTGTATAATTAGCAATTTAATTTATATAAAAAAGGAAAATTATGGCAAACCATAAATCTGCTGAAAAAAGAGCAAGACAAACTATCAAAAGAACTGAAAGAAATAGATTTTATAGAACAAGATTAAAAAACATTACAAAAGCGGTTCGCGAAGCAGCAGCAAACAATGACAAAGAAGCTGCACAAAATGCACTAAAAGTAGCTAATAAAAGCATTCACGCTATGGTAAGCCGTGGATTTTTGAAAAAACAAACTGCATCACGCCGTGTGAGTAGATTAGCATTATTGGTAAATAAATTAGCATAATTTTAATGTTAGCTGATAAACTCAAACCTTTTTTAACACGCTTTGATGAGCTAAATACTCTTCTTAGCGATGTTAATATCTCTAATGATATTTCTAAAATGACAGCTCTATCTAAAGAGCAAAAGAATTTAGAACCCATAGTAGAAAAAGCAAAAGAATACCTTAAAACTTTAGATGAAATCGAAGAAAATAAAATTCTTTTATCTGATGCAGAACTAGGGGAGCTTGCAAAAGAAGAGCTTAAAAATCTCGAAGTCTTAAAACCACAACTTGAAGAAGAATTAAAAATTCTTTTATTGCCTAAAGATCCAAACGATGATAAAAATATATTTTTAGAAATTCGTGCTGGAACAGGAGGAGATGAAGCTTCTTTATTTGTTGGGGACTTAGTAAAAGCTTATATACGCTATGCTGAAAATCGTGATTACAAATACGAAATCGTAAGTTCTAGCGAGGGTAGTGTAGGGGGATTTAAAGAAATTATCATTCTCATCAAAGGAAATGGAGCTTATTCAAGATTAAAATACGAAGGTGGAACGCACAGAGTTCAAAGAGTACCTGAAACAGAATCTCAAGGTAGAGTTCATACTTCAGCTATTACAGTGGCTATTATGCCAGAAGTTGATGATGTTGAAATTCAAATCAATCCAAATGATTTAAAAATCGATGTAATGCGTAGTAGCGGTCATGGTGGACAAAGTGTTAATACCACAGATAGTGCTGTAAGAATTACTCATATTCCAACAGGTATAGTTGTGGTAAATCAAGATGGCAAAAGCCAGCATAAAAACAAAGAAAGTGCTATGAAAGTCTTAAAAGCAAGACTTTTTGAAATGCAAGAACAAGAACGCTTAGCAAAAGAAAGCCAGGCAAGAAAATCTCAAGTTGGAAGCGGTGATAGAAGCGAACGCATACGCACTTATAATTTCCCTCAAAATAGAATTAGCGATCATAGAATAAATCTTACTTTATATAGACTTGATGCGATTTTGGAAGGTGGTCTTTTTGATGAGATCATCGAGCCATTAATCGCTTATTACCAAGCAGAAGCTTTAAAACAAGAAAATTTATAATTTCTTGTTTTAATTATTACTTGCTAATAAAATTCTATATTGTTTTTTATCCACATTTATCAAAAGAGAAGCAAGTTTAAAAGCTCTGAATTTTTCCATTATAAAAAGATCTTTACTATCTTTTAAAACTATAGCAACTAAATTTTTCATCACTTTATCAAGCCAAATATTTTTATATTTATCATTTGCTGAATGATACCTTCCAATAGCATTCCAACTAAAGCCATGTTTTTGTATAATCTCATGAAGTAATCTCGCTGCTATGTCAATATTTACACTAGCTTTTACAATCTCACTCTCACTAATCCCATAGCGTTTTAAATGAATGCTATTGATTTGCATTAAGCCATAATCTCTTGTTTGATTTTTATTTTTGCTAGTGATATTATGCTTATAAGCTGCATTTTCTGTTAAAGCTATGGCTTTGAGTAAAGCCGTCGGTATATTGTACTTTCTAGCTGCAGTTTTAAAGTCTTTATCGTACTTATAAAAATCTTCAGGTATATAAGTATCGCCTATAAAAATTTTTGTATCAAAAGCAAAAGTAAAATTAAAAAATACTACTAACAATAAAAAATTTTTTAACATTTTACTCCTTTATATTACTTATACTATAGCAAATTTATAAATAAAAACTATGTAGCTAAGTTAATGAATTATCTAAGAATTTCTTTTATAGTAAGTTGTGGGGTGATTAATCCTCTAAAATTATTTTTAGAAACACTAGCTATAAGATCAATGCTTTCTCCAAGTTCTGGCTCATAGTCAAAATTAAAAAATAAAGCTTCTAGAGTTTTATTTCCTTGAGTTAAAATAAGCTTCATATGATTTTCATCTTTACCTAGCTTTCTTTTATTTTTTACAAAAAGCTTGTCAAATTTAAAATATGGCCTTGGATTTTTATGCCCAAAAGGCTCAAAAAATTCTAATATCTCTAAAAGTTCAAAATCAACTTCATTTGGATCAATACTACCTAAAACCTCATCAGCATTATAAAAGTCATCTTTAGGGATATTTTGACAAATTTCATAAAGCCTACTTTTAAAAACACCAAATTTTTCAAGCTCTACTAAAACTCCAGCTGCACCTTTATGTCCACCATAGCTTAAAACAAATTCTTTAGCTTGTTCTATAACATTTAAAATATCTATCCTACCCACACTTCTAACGCTAGCTTTAGCCTTTTGCTCACATTCTGAAAAAACAAAGGCAGGTTTGTTAAAATGCTTTGCCAAACGACTTGCAACTATACCCAAAACACCTTCATGCCAATTTTGGCCATTGACAATAATCACAGGATCATTTTCATCAACTTGTTCTAAACACTGCTTAAAAAGCTCACGTTCTTCATCTTTACGGCTATTATTATAAGTAATGATTTGTTCTAAATAACCCATAACCTCATCAATATTTTTAGAATGTAAAAATTTATAAGAAATAATCGCATCATCCATTCTTCCTGCACTATTAATCAAAGGTGCGATTAAAAAGCTGATATTGTCAAGTTCAAATTTATCCTTACCAAAATACTGCTTAATCGCTTTAAATGCCACTCGTTTTGAATCATTAATACACTCTATACCTTTTCTAACTAAGGCTCTGTTTAAATCTCTAAGCTCCATCATATCTGCGATAATTGCAATTGATAAAAGCTCTATAAATTTACACATATTATAATTAATCTTACATACTTCTTTTATAGCAGCGACTAAATACCAAGCCACTTGAGCCCCACAAATTTCAATATCAGGAAAATCACAATCTTGTTGTTTAGGATTAATGATCGCATAAGCTTTTGGTAAAGTAGCTGGAGGCATATGATGATCAGTAATGATTAAATCAATTCCTTTTTGTAAACAAAGTTCTGCTGCATCAAATGCTGCTATGCCATTATCTACAGTGATGATTAAATCTACCCCATCAAGTTCATTGATGATTTCTTCATTTAGACCATATCCATCTTTAAAACGATTTGGAATTTTTACCACATAGTCATATCCGATATCATCAAAAAATTCAGATAAAATCACACAAGAAATCACCCCATCTACATCATAATCCCCAACAATAGCAAGCTTTTGATTTTTTTCAATCGCTTCTTTAATACGTAAAGCACCCTTATAGACATCTTTTAAACAAGATGGCATAGGTAAATCACAAAGCTTTACATGTGTATCATTGATAAAACGCTGGTGTAAAATTTCTTTTATTTTGGCTTTATTTAGCATGATTTGTTAAAGATGCCTTGATAAAAGAAAAAATAGCCGGATTAACCCTAACTAAGCGTGAAGTAAATTCAGGGTGAAACTGCACTGCTAAGAAAAATGGATGATCTTTAAGTTCCACAGCCTCAACTAAACCTTCATTTTCCCCACTTATAATAAGCCCATTTTTCTCAAACATTTCTTTGTATTTTGGATTGGCTTCATAACGGTGGCGGTGGCGTTCTTTTACGCTTTTTTGATTATCATAAACCTTACTTAAAAGTGTATTTGGCTTGATATGACACTCATAAGCCCCAAGACGCATAGTTCCACCAAGTGGAGTTTTACTTGTTCTAATTTGCTTTTCCCCACTTGCGTCAATAAATTCATCAATCAAAAAGATGATAGGATTTTTACAATTTGGATTAAATTCATGAGAATTAGCATCTTCAAGTTTTAAAACATTGCGTGCAAATTCCACTAAAGAAAGCTGCATACCCAAACAAATTCCTAAAAATGGAATTTTATTTTCTCTTGCATATTGTATGGCTTTGATTTTTCCTTCTACCCCACGATAACCAAAACCACCTGCTACTAAAATCCCACTTACATCTTTAAAGCTTTCTTCGATATTTGCATTTTCTAATTTTTCACTATCGATCCATTTTAAATTTACTCTTGCATCAAGTGCTGCACCTGCATGGATAATGGCTTCTGTTAAACTTTTATAGCTTTCTTTTAAATCTACATATTTTCCTACAAAAGCAATGCTAAGTTCATTACTTGGAGCGATGACTCTTTTTACTAAAGAATCCCATTCATTCATATTTGGCTTTAAATTTTGAAGATCTAATAAACTTGCAATAGAGTTTAAAATATCTTGTTTTAAAAAATTTAATGGAATTTGATAAATACTAGCTGCATCCACACTTTCTATAACGCAGTTTTTTTCAACTCCACATGAAATTGCGATTTTGTCTTTTAACTCTCTATCTAAAGATTTTTCACTTCTACAAATGATCATATCAGGGCTTATACCTATACGGCGTAATTCTCCCACGCTATGTTGAGTTGGTTTTGTTTTAAGTTCTCCTGCTGCTTTGATAAATGGCACTAAAGTTAAGTGAATATTAATAGCATTATATTTACCCACTTCAAGCTTTAAAGCTCTAATGGCTTCTAAAAATGGCAAGCCTTCTATATCTCCTACTGTGCCACCTATTTCAACAATTAAAATATCTTTATCAACTCCGGCCTTTTTAATGCGATCTTTTATCTCATCAACTATATGAGGGATTACTTGTATAGTTTTTCCTAAATAATCTCCTCTTCTTTCTTTTTCTATAACACTTTGATAAACTCTTCCTGTTGTGAAGTTATTATCCTGAGATAAGCTTTCATTTAAAAATCTCTCATAATGTCCTAAGTCTAAATCTGTCTCAGCTCCATCATCTGTAACAAAAACTTCCCCATGCTCTAAAGGACTCATCGTACCAGGATCAACATTGATATAAGGATCTGCTTTTAAAATACTTACTTTTAAACCTGAATTTTTTAAAATCGTAGCTATAGAAGCTGCTGCTATACCTTTTCCTAATGAGCTTAAAACACCACCGGTTACAAAAATATACTTAGTTTGTTTTAATTTCATAAAATAACCTTAATTTCTTTTTTTGAAATTATAACGAATAAAAAATTTTATTTTTATAAACATTTGTGTAAAATTCAATTATTTTTGAAGGAAATTTTCGATGAAAATCACATTATTAAATCATACTCCACTTTCTGTATGCTCTCATGCGACAAGAACATGTTGGCAAAGTTTTGACAAAGGCGATTGTGGTGGTGAGAAAGACAAAGAATTAATCGATCGTGTGGGAAATAAATTCAAACATGCTTCAACCTTAGAGCATTTAAACTATACTTTTTATATACAAGGTATTTCAAGAGCATGCTTACAAGAAGTTGCAAGACACCGCCACACTAGTCCTAGCGTAAAAAGCACAAGATATACTTTAAAAGAACTAAGAAATGAAAGTGAATTTAAAGAAAATGACTTTGAAAATGCTAAAAGATACTTGGTATTAACCGGAAATGAAGTGGTAGATAATGCAAGTATCAAAGCTTTAGAAAATCTGCGTTTGATTTTGCAAAATAGCATTAGTTTAGACATAGCAAAATACTGCTTACCAGAAAGCTATAAAACAGAATTAACTTTAACGATTAATGCAAGAAGTTTGCAAAATTTTATCACTCTAAGAAGCTCAAAATCAGCCCTTTGGGAGATAAGACAACTCGCAAATGCTTTATTTGAAAACTTGCCTGAGGAACATCAATTTATTTTTAAACATTGTGTTTATCAAGAAGAAAATTCCCAAGATTGATTGGGAATTTTTACTATATTTTTTTAAGAAATTCGGTTTTTAAAACAATCACACCAAATTTATCTACCTTAGCTTCAATTTCGGTGTCTTTGTTTGTAAGTTTAATGTTTTTTATAGTCGTGCCACGCTTTAAAGTAGTGCTTGCACCTTTTACTTTCAAATCTTTCACAACACTTACACTATCACCTGCATTAAGCTCAGTTCCATTTGCATCTTTTGGCATATATTCTCCTTAGAATTTATAAGTATATCCTAGATATAAACCATAATTTGTTTGTTTAGGATCATAAAAGTTTGATGAATTAGCAGTGCTGAAATTTCTTGTATTGTAATGAGTTTGTTCGGCTTTAAAACCAAATTCAATTTCATTTGCTTGATTTAACTCATATAAAGCACCTATTTTTGCCCCATAAGTATAACCATCAAAGTCTTGAGATAATGATAATATACTTGTTTTTAAAGTCATATCCGTTCTTGCATAACCGCCATATACACCTAAAACTGCTCTTGTTTTTTCAAAAATTTTTGGAGTAAAATCATAACCAAGCAAAAACTTATGTGTAGTAAATTCTCCATCAATTTTAAAACTTGTGGTATTGATTACATCACTAAATTCACTTGAATAATTATAAGCACCATAAATTCTATGGTTTTCACTAAAACGATAACCAACTCTTAAACCAAAAACAGGAACATCACCTTCTAAATCACCATTAAATTTTTTATTGTTTTTAGTATGATCAAGATCAGATTTTACCTTGGTATGGAACCATCCTGCATCAATACCTAAAAGCAAACCCGAATTTTCATCAGCTAAAGCTAAATTTGAAACCAAAGCAACACTTGCTACTAAACTAAATAATTTTAATTTCATATTTTCCTCCTTTAAAATAAGACTTAATATATCCTTTTATTTTTAATAAAAATTTAATTTTGTGGCACTACTAAGTCAGATCTACATTCAATCACAGTATGCACATTACCACGAGGATTAAAATCGCCTACTACTTTTATCCATTTTGGATCAAGTTTTTCTTTTAAAGTATTATAAATTTCATTAATGCTTGCTTCATGTGAAACATTTCTATACATAAAAGTATTGATATAAAGTTTGATTGCTTTAAGTTCTACTACTAATTTATTTGGAATGTATTCTAAGTAAATCGTAGCAAAATCAGGATATCCACTACGTGGACAACAACACATAAATTCAGGCAAAGTAATTTTAATCACATAATCATTTTTAGCATCATTTGG
This sequence comes from Campylobacter sp. IFREMER_LSEM_CL2194, assembly GCF_025771685.1. Classification (NCBI taxonomy): domain Bacteria; kingdom Pseudomonadati; phylum Campylobacterota; class Epsilonproteobacteria; order Campylobacterales; family Campylobacteraceae; genus Campylobacter; species Campylobacter sp. IFREMER_LSEM_CL2194. The sequence goes on along the minus strand of NZ_JAKMQS010000004.1, from coordinate 29,183 downwards.
CCAAACTTCCATATTTTCTACATTAAATTCTTTAATTTCTTTTTCACCATATCTCATTTTTTATCCTTATAAATTAATTTTGTTCTTTTATTAAATTTTTAATTTTTTCTTTCTCTGTTTTTTGTAAAAAAGAAGCATTTACAGCATTAATACAAAGTTTTTTAACCTCATCTTTACTAAGCTTAAAAGTTTCATCTAAGGCTATAAAATTTTCTAAGATATATCCACCAAAATACGCAGGATCATCTGAATTTACACAAACACAAAGATTTTGTTTTAAAAGTTTTAAAATATTATGTTCTTGCATATTTTGAAAAACTTTTAATTTTATATTTGATAAAGGACACATTGTTAGTGGAATTTGACTTTTTGCTAATTGTTTTACAAGCTCTAAATCTTCTTCACATCTTACACCATGATCTATTCTACTTACACCAAGCTCTAAAGCTTGTTTGATATACTCACTACTTCCTTCTTCACCCGCATGCATAACTAACAAAAAACCTTCTTCTTTAGCTTTTTGAAATAAATTTTTAAATTTAAAAGGAGGATTATTGATTTCAGAACTATCAAGTCCTATGGCTTTGATTTTATCTTTATATAAACAAAGCTCATCTAAAGTTTTTAAACCCTCATCCTCGCTTAAATGCCTTAAAATACAAGCGATTAAAAAACTTGAAATTCCAAATTCTTCTTTTGCTTTTTGTAAAGCTTGCCAAATTCCTTCTATAACATCTTTTAAAGGTATATTTCTAGTAGTATGAGTTTGAGGATCAAAGAAAATTTCAGTATGAACTATATTTTGTTCTTTACACTTTTTCATATAAGCAAAGGTTAAATCATAAAAATCTTGCTTGGTTTGTAAAACATTTGCACCTTGATAATATATATCTAAAAAATCTTGTAAATTTGAAAAATCATAAGCTTTTTTTATCTCATCTTCGCTTTTATATTTTAAAACGATGTTATTTCTTTTAGCTAATTCAAACATCATTTTAGGCTCTAATGAGCCTTCAATGTGTAAGTGTAATTCTACTTTTGGGATATTTTGTAAAAAAGTTTTCATTTTATAAATCAAACATCTAAATGTTTAACATCTTTAGCATGAGCTTGTATGTACTCACGGCGTGGTTCTACATCATCACCCATGAAAAGGTTGAAAGTATCATTTGCTCTTTGAGCATCTTCTATGGTGATCTTTAACAAACGACGATTACTTGGATCCATAGTTGTTTCCCAAAGTTGTTCAGGATTCATCTCACCAAGACCTTTATAGCGTTGTATATAAGCACCTTTTTTAGCATTTTTTTCAACTTCATCTAAAATTTCTAAAATATCTTTATCAAATTTTAAATCTCTATCTTTGATTTTTTGATAAATATAATTTGCCTCTTCATATAAAGGATTAGCAAATAAATCATCATTGATGATAAGCTCTTCTAAGCCATTTTCAGTTTGTACATAAACACGAATTTCATTTTCATTGATGTATGAATTTAAGATATTGTGATTTTGTTTTTCTAAAAATTCTTTTATGACTTTAAATAATTCTTCATTAGAAGCTTTTATTAAATCAGGATTTTCTATCAAATATCTAATCACTGAAATCACATTAAATCTTTTTTCTAATTCTTTTAAAACACTTCTATAAGCTGCAACGATTTTTAGAAAATCTTTTAAATCGTTTAATCCTATACCCTCATAAGTAGAGCTTTCTATACCTGTTTCGATCAAATAATCATTTAAAGCTTTTTCATCTTTTAGATAAATTTCTTTTTTCTGACCTTTTTTATAGCGATATAAAGGTGGTTGAGCTAAATAAATATGTCCATTTGTTACAAGATCATTCATAAAGCGGAAGAAAAATGTTAAAAGCAAAGTTTGTATGTGAGAACCATCCACATCAGCATCAGTCATGATGATGATTTTATGATATCTTAGTTTTTCTATATCAAACTCATCACCAATCCCACAACCAAAGGCTGTGATCATATTTTGAATTTGTTCACTTTTTAAAATTTTATCTAGTCTTGCTTTTTCAACATTGAGTATTTTACCTCTTAAAGGTAAAATCGCTTGGAAAGTTCTTTCTCTACCTTGTTTTGCAGAACCTCCCGCACTATCACCCTCAACTAAATAAATTTCGCTTTCACTTGGATCTTTACTTTGACAATCAGCTAATTTTCCTGGTAAAGTCCCTACACTTGAACTTTCTTTTTTTCTTGTTAATTCTCTAGCTTTTTTAGCTGCTTCTCTACCACGAGCTGCCATTAAAGCTTTATTCATGATAGCTTTTGCTTCAATAGGATTTTCTTCAAAATATTTTGTCAAATATTCAAAAGAAGCCTTAGAAACTATAGGTCTAACATAGCTTGAACCTAATTTTCCTTTAGTTTGTCCTTCAAATTGCGGTTCAGGTACTTTAACACTTACTACTGCTATCAAACCTTCTCTTACATCATCACCTGTGATTTTAGAATCTTTCTCTCTAGCACTAGCATTTGCTTCAATGTAATTACTTATAACACGAGTTAAGCCCATTCTAAAACCTGCTTCGTGCGTTCCACCATCTGGAGTTTTGATATTATTTACAAAAGAAAGTAAATTTTCACTGTAACTATCATTATAAAGCAATGCTACTTCAACATTTACATCTTCTTCATCTACATTGAAAAATATTGCCTTAGTTAAAGCTTGTTTTTTATTTAAATCTGTAACAAACTGGCTTATACCACCTTCAAAATGAAAACTTTCTGCTTTTCCTACGCGGTTATCTTTAAAATTTATAGTAATTTTTGGATTTAAATATGCAAGTTCACGAAATCTTTTAGCTAAAATTTCATAATCAAAATCAGTCACTTCAAAAATTTGATCATCTGGCCAAAATTCTATGATTGTCCCTGTTTTTTTACTTTTACCTATGGTTTCAAAATTACTTGTGACTTTACCTTCTGAAAATTCTTGTCTGTAAATTTCTCCATCTCTATGTACTGTAGCAACTAATTTTTTTGATAAAGCATTTACAACACTCACACCAACCCCATGTAAACCACCTGAGACTTTATAAGTATCTTTATCAAATTTTCCACCTGCATGAAGCACGGTTAAAACTACAGTTAAAGTAGGGATATTTTCAGTAGGGTGAATTCCTACAGGAATTCCTCTACCATTATCACTTACTATACAAGAACCTTCTGTAGTAATTTCTACATTGATCGTATCACAAAAACCTGCCATAGCTTCATCGATAGAATTATCCACTACTTCATAAATCATATGATGAAGACCACCTATATTGGTATCACCTATGTACATACCAGGGCGTTTTCTAACAGCTTCTAAGCCTTTTAAAACTTTAATATTTCCTGCGCCGTAATTTTGATTTTCTTGCATTTATTTTCCTTATAAAATAACTGGCATAATTACAGTTTGTAATTCTTCACTTGAAACTAAAAATGCCATATGAGGTTCATTTATGCTAAGTTTAAATGTTTCACTTTCAATAGAATTTAAAAAGTCAGTGATGAATTTATTTTTTATACAAAGATTAAATTCCTCATCTATATTAAGTTCCATTTCAAGTTCAGTTTTTGCTTCCATATTATCTAAACTAATACCTTCAAATACAAGTTTATCTTTATGGAAATTTAATTTCATTTTTTCAGTAATTACATTGATTTTTTTCAATGCATCCATAAATTCTTCTGTTTTAAAAATAAATTCTTTTGTGATATTTTTTGGAATTACTCTTTCATAATCAGGGAATTTATCATTGATAAGTTTTGTAAAAAACTCAAAATTATCATTTTTTGCAATCAATATATTTTCATCATAATAAATTTCAATTTTTTCAAAAAAGATTTTTTGCATTTCTAAAATAGCTTTTTTAGGGATACAAAGGTTAAATTCTTTTTCATTTGTTTTATTAAGTGTGAAAACTGCTAAGCGTTTTGTATCTGTTCCTACGAAGCTAATGTGAGTAGTTTTTATATCAAGTAAAGCACCATTTAAAGAATACTTTGGATTATTTGTATCAACTGCAGGTAGGATTTTTTTCAAAGATCTACTTAAATCACTTGAATCAATATTAAATTTATCTTTTCCTTCAGTGCTTGGGAAATTTGGAAAATCTTCATAATTAAACATAGGAAGTTTATATTTAGTTCCTTTTTGTCTAATAAAAAGGAAATTTTCTATGGTTTCTAAGACTACATCTTCGTTATTTAAACTTTTTATAATATCTAAAATACTTTTAGCATTAGCAGTTGCAAAACCTGCACTTTCAACTTTGATTTTTTTGATTTTATAATTAATACCTATTTCATAATCACTTGCTCTTATGATTAATTTATCTTCAACTACTTCAAAAAGTAAGTGAGAAGCGATATTGCTTGAGTCTTTTTTATCTACATAAGAATTAGTTAAAACTATGGCAGATTCTAAAGTGTTTTTGTTAATGCTAATTTTCATTTTTACTTCCTTTATTTTTTAAATTTATTTTATCATAATAATAGGCAATGTGAAAATGTGAAATGCTTTTTATAAGTCTTTTTTTATAGAAATTTTACTCGTAGAATAAAATTTTTTGTTTTTCACTTTTATTCACAGGGTGCTTTTTATTTTTGTCAAAATTTTATTTCTTAATTCTTCTACTATGGCTTTTAAATTTTCATTTTCACTCATTAGTTCTTGAATTTTTTTAATATTATGTGAAATGGCGGTGTGATCTTTCATATTAAAAAATCTAGCAAGCTGAGGCATAGACATAGTCGTTAGCTCTCTTGCTAAAAATATCACAACCCTTCTTGCCATAACGATATTTTGTGTTTTTTTATTTGATTTTATATCATTAGGTTTAAGATTATAGCTTTTTGAAACATCAGCAAGTATGTCTTCAACATTGATATTTTCTTTTGTTTCTTTAATGTGATCTTTCATAAAGCTTTTAACGATTTCTAAAGTGATTTCTTGGTTAAAAAGCCTTGCTTGGGCATTTAAATTTGTAATCATGCCTTCTATTTCTCGGATATTATCTCCCATTGAAGTAGCGATGTAGCTTATGACTTCAGGTTTGAGATAAATAGCATTAAATTCGCATTTTTTCTTGATAATTGCGATTTTTGTATCAAGTTGAGGTGGAGTGATATCTGCGATGATCCCGTTTGCAAAACGACTTTTTAAGCGTTCTGTTATGCCTTTTAGCATATTTGGAGGATTATCACTTGTCATGATGATTTGTCCAAATTTTTCTTTGATTTCATTAAAAGTAAAGAAAAATTCTTCTTGAATTTTGTCTGTTTTACCTAAAAACTGCACATCATCGATGAGTAAAACATCGCAATTTTTGTATTTTTCATGGAATTTACTCATGGTTTTGTTATTTAAATGCATGGTAAAATCATTGATAAAATTATCACTTGTAGCATAAATAACTTTATATCCATTATCCAAACACACATTTCCGACAGCTTGAAGTAAGTGAGTTTTTCCAAGTCCTGTAGGGCCATAGATAAAGATAGGATTGTATAATTTTCCAAGTTTGCTTTTATCAGTAATGGCTTTGCAAGTTGCATAGGCAAATTGATTAGAATCTCCTACAACAAAACTTTCAAAAGTAAAAGAAGGGTTTAAAATAGTACTTTGAAATTTAATCTGTGAAATATCTGTAGAAAAATGTTTTTTTTCTACCTTTTGATCATTTGTGATGATTTTAACTTGAGGATTAATTCCTGTTTTTACTTCGTAAAAATAAGCTAGTTTTTGTGCATATTTTGTTTGTATAAATTTAGCCAAAAAATGATTTGGTGCGATAAATATTAAGATATTATTTTTACTTAACTTTTCACTAAATTGTAAGTGAGAAATGTAAGTATTGTATTCGTTATTGCTAATTTCAGTTTTAAACTCAAGTAAAAAATCTTTTATATTCATTATTTTTCTTATAAATTATGATGTAAAACTTAAAATTCTAGCTTATTTTTTATAAAAAATGGTTAAAATTATTCACATAAAAATTTAAATTTCACATCTATGTGAATAAAAAGGTGAAAAGTTTGAAAGTTTTAGGGATAGATCCTGGTTCTAGGTATTGTGGATATGCTATTGTAGAAAGGATTAATAATAAAAATCAACTCATAGAAGCAGGGCTTATCAAAATCAAACCTAATGATTTGCAGTATCAAATCACAGAATTATGTGAAGGACTTGATTTAATCTTTAAAAATCATCAATTTGATGAGGTAGCTATAGAAGATATATTTTTTGCTTATAATCCAAAAACGGTTTTAAAACTAGCACAATTTCGTGGAGCTTTGAGTTTAAAAATCTTACAAACCCATGGAGAATTTGCAGAATACACACCTTTGCAAGTAAAAAAAACCGTAACAGGTAAAGCAAAAGCTACTAAAGAACAAGTAGCTTTTATGGTGAAAAGATTGCTTGGAATTTCAAAAGATATTAAGCCACTTGATATCACAGATGCTATTGCGGTGGCTTTGACGCATTTAGCAAATTTGAGAGTGAAAAAGTAATTTTATTTTCCATTTCCTATAAAATAAATTTCAACATCATGTAAAAGTTTTTCACATACTGCTGAATCAGTACTTTTTTCTACTACTAGGTTGATGTGATTTTTGGTATCTCTAAAGCTACCTGCAGATTTTGAATTTTTTAATTCTAATTTTTGATTATCTTTTAGATACTTGATAGTGATTACAAACTTATGTGCAGCACTTGCTTCGCCTAGATTAGTTTCTATTAAAACATTCATATTTGATGCTTTTGCTAGGGTTGCTTGGGTTTTATTAATCACTTCTTTCATTCTTCTATTGAGTTCTAAAATTCTTGAAATGAATTTATTATCTATACTTTCAAATGCGATTTTTAGTTTATTCATGATTTCTTGATTAGTTGGTTTATCAGGAGCTACATACACCATATATAAGCCGTTTTTAATATCTACTTTTGTGCTTTTTGTATCACGCCCACTACCAAAAATTTTAATATAAATGGCATTATCAAGATATACTCTATCTATCATAGGCCCATAAATTTCATATTCTCTTTTTCTTACGATTACTTCTCTTGCGGCTACTTGAATTTTTACTGAACAATCATGAATTATAGGTTCCATTTCTTTTTTTATTTCAAGTAGTTCTTTAAGCATTTTCCATCCTTGTGATATTTTTATATAAATTATAACAAAAAAAAATTGAATTTTTTTGTTAATTTTAGTTTGTGATATTTTTATATATTTTTGATTTTAAATTAAAAGTTTAAGGAAATAAATGAAAATAAAAACTATAGTTTCAAGTTTAGTTTTAGCAAGTGCTTTATTTGCTGCAAATTCTCACCATGCTCATCATGGAGCTTCTGGAAGTATTTCATCACAAATCATGATGAGTATGCATGAACCTATGATGAAAAATCCTTTAGTACAAAGCAATGACATAGAAAGAGATTTTTTAGCTAATATGATCCCACATCATCAAGGTGCTATTGACTCATCTAAGATTTTGTTAGAACATACAAAAAGTGAAGAGATGAAAAAAATCGCTCAAAATATCATCAAAGCTCAAGAAAAAGAAATCCAAGAATTTCAAGAAATTCTAGATAAAAATCTTTATACAAAAACTCAAATTGATGAAGAAACTTATAAAAAATTCGTTCAAGAAGAAAAAGAGTTAATGCAAAAAATGATGATTTTAATGAGCTCGGTTAAAGAAAGCAAAAACATCAATAAAGACTTTTTAGAAGCGATGATAGCACATCATCAAGGTGCAGTAGATGCTTCAAAACAAATTTTATTTTATTCTAAAGACAAAACTATCACTGATATAGCGAAAAAAATCATCTTAGATCAAGAAAAAGAAATTCAAGAATTTACGAATTTGTTAAAATATATGTAGTGAATTAATCGAAAGAAATAAAAATGGTGGCTCCGATTGGACTTGAACCAACGACCACCACCATGTCAAGGTGGTGCTCTACCAACTGAGCTACGGAACCAAAAAATGAAAATTATATAAAAATATTTTTACATTGTGCTTAAAATCACTTTTTAACTTTTTTCATATCGTTTAGCCATAAATCTAGCTGTGCTTCAAAACCTATGCCTTTGCTATAATAAAATTTCAAATCTTTTTCTAGATATCTTTGCTTAACCCAGCCACCAAAATCATGCGGGTAAAGGTAGTTTTTTCTTTGAGGGTTGTTATTATCAAGATAAGGAAGTATTTTTAACGCAGGATTGTTTTGCACATAATTTAGTGCTTCATTTATAGCAAGATAGCTTGAGTTTGACTTAGGCGAACTTGCTAAAAATACCACACATTGAGCTAAGATGATCCTAGCTTCAGGATAGCCTATGTTTTTTACTGCTATGAGTGTGCTTGTGGCTAGATTAAGTGCTTGTGGATTTGCATTTGAGATATCTTCACTTGCAAATATCACTAATCTTCTAGCTATGAAATCCGCACTTTCACCCCCATCGATCAACCTCGCAAGATAATACAAACTCGCATCCACATCACTTCCTCTTAAGCTTTTTATCATAGAACTAGCTAGTTTATAGTGTGTGTCTTTACTTGAAGTACCATCGCTTAAAACATTTGCTCTTAATTTTTTTAAAGTTTCAAGTGTGATATGAGTGCTATCTAAAGTCAAAGCAAACTCGCATAAATTTAAAAAACTTCTTGCATCATTTGCGCTAGAAGTGATTAAAAAGTCTTTAGCATCATCATCGATTTTACATTGGAGTTTTTCTTGTACCTTTGTGGCGAGTTTTTCTAAGTCTTTATACTCTAAACCTTTAAATTCAAAGAGCATACTTCTGCTTCTTATGCCTGAAGTTAAAGTAAAGTAAGGGTTTTCAGTGCTTGCACCTATGAAAAGGCATTTTTGATTTTCCAAAGGGATTAAAAGCATTTCTTGTTGGGTTTTTGAAAGTCTATGCACCTCATCGATAAATATCAAAGGTTTATATAAAGAATTTTCATAATTACTTAGTATTTTTCTAAGCTCTTCAAGTTTAAAATTTCCTCCATCAAACTCATAAAAGTCTAGTTTATACTCATACGCTATTGCTCTTGCAAAAGAAGTCTTCCCACAACCTGCTGGGCCAAAAAATATACTATGAGGGAGTTTTGAAACTTGTATGAATTTTTTAAAAATTTCTACTAAATTCTCTTGTCCTAAAACCTCATCTAAAGTTTTAGGACGAAAAGTTAAGCTTAAATTTGTCATTGTGGATCTATGATGAGTCTTTCACCATTAATGATAGTTGTAACATCACTTTTATTAGAATCATCATAGATAAAATCAAGCACATACGAGCCATTATTATCTACAAAATAAGTATCAAAATTTGCAAAATCAGGCCAAATTTGACTAGGAAGAATTTCAGTGTTTGCGTGAAATTGTGATTTTATATTATTTTCAGTGAAAATAGTTTGTCCATTTGCATCAAATTTTTTACCTTTTTTTTCAAAGCTTAGGTTATTTAAGATGATTTGTGGGTTTGCTTTTAAAAACTGACTTGCTAAAAGCATCATAGAAAAAATATCAGTATTTGAGTTTTGCACTAAGCTATCATAAGCTTTTTTAGAAAGATTATTAAAATTCATATCTAAGTTAATGTTATTTAGTATAAAGTTTTCATTTGCAAGGTTAAATTTAGCTAAATCTAGTTTTAAAACACTATCATAATCATTTTGAGCATTTTGAGCTGTTTTTGCAAAAATTTTTAATTTATCAAAGTCAAAAGCAATGGAACTTATAAAATTAGCACTATCAATGCTTATATTTTGCTCACTATTTCTACTAGGGCTAAAAATATCACTAAAACTTAATTTTTGTATAGGAAATTCAGAAATTTTGATATTTTTTGCTTCTAATTTTTCTTCATGAGATAGTTGTTCTAATAAAACATAACCTAGATTAAGCTCCATATTTTTTACAAATTCCTCAGAACCTCTAATCTTAAAAGATGTATTATTTAAAACTAAATTTGTATCATTGCGGGTGAAATTAATATCGTTTATTTTTGCATTGATGTTAATGTCTCCGCCTTTTGCACTAACTAAGATTTTAAAGATTTCTTCATTTGGGAAAATGCCTTTTAAGTCTTCATTTTCATTTAAAATAGAAACGATGGCATTATTACTTGCAAAAAAATTATTAGAAAAATCTACATTCACTTTAAAACTATAAGGTAAGTCATTTAGTGTAGCTATAAAACTTCCTTTGGAATTTAAAAGTCCTTTGGTATAGTTAGCATCTTCAACGCTGTAATATAGTGTATCTTGACTCATTTGAGCAAATATTTTTCCATTGATAGTGTTAATGTAAGAAGCTGAGGCAAAAAACCCTATAACTAATAAAACAACTACTACAACCCCTGCGATGATTTTTTTCATTCATTTTCCTTAAGTGAAATTTTAAAAATTATATATTTTTATTACTAACTAATGCTTATAAAATTCTCACATTTATACATTACTTAACTTTTTTTCTTATAATTGCACTATTTAAAATCAAAGGTAAAAAAATGAAACTTTTTGGAACAGATGGGGTACGCGGTAAAGCAGGGGAATTTTTGGATTCGTTTTTAGCTATGCGTTTAGCTATGGCTGCTGGAATTTATTTTAAAGATAAAGCCCTTACAAATAATATCTTAGTAGGAAAAGATACAAGAAGAAGCGGTTATATGATAGAAAATGCTATCGTTTCAGGACTTACTTCTATAGGTTATAATGTTATAGAAATAGGCCCTATGCCAACACCTGCTATTGCGTTTTTAACTGAAGATATGCGTTGTGATGCAGGTATTATGATATCAGCTTCGCATAATCCTTACTATGATAATGGCATTAAATTTTTTGATGCACATGGAAATAAACTTGATGAGCAAGCAGAAGCAAAAATAGAAGAAATTTATTTTAATGATAAACTCATAGAAGAAGCAAGAACAACAAAATCACAAATTGGTCAAGCAAAAAGAATTGATGATGTAATAGGAAGATATATTGTTTCTATAAAAAATTCTTTTCCTAAAGAGTTGACTTTAAAGTCTTTGCGCGTTGTTTTAGATGTGGCTCATGGGGCTTCTTATAAGGTAGCACCTACGGTTTTTAAAGAACTTGGTGCAGATGTGATCGTGATCAATGATAAGCCAAATGGTTTAAATATCAATGAAAATTGTGGAGCATTGCATCCTTTAAATTTGGCTTTGGAAGTAAAGAAATTTAGAGCAGATGTGGGTTTTGCTTTTGATGGGGATGCAGATCGTTTGGTTGTTGTGGATGAAAAAGGCGAAGTAGCTCATGGAGATAGTCTTTTGGGTGTTTTAGCTTTATTTTTGAAAAAACAAGGCAGGCTAAAATCAAGCGTGGTTAGCACTATAATGAGCAATGGTGCTTTAAAAGAGTTTTTAACTAAACATAAAATCACACATGAAACTTGCAATGTAGGCGATAAATACGTGCTTGAAAAACTCAAAGAATGTGGTGGAAATTTTGGTGGGGAACAAAGCGGGCATATTATCTTTAGTGACTATGCAAAAACCGGAGATGGTTTGGTAGCTGCTTTGCAATTTAGTGCTTTAATGCTTAGTGAGGCAAAAAGTGCAAGTGAAATTTTAAATCAAGTTAAGCCTTACCCACAACTTTTGCATAATCTTAAAATTTCAGAGAAAAAAGACTTAAGCAAGCTTGCAGGTTTAGATGAGTTGAAAAAAGATTTAGAAAAAAAAGGAATTGCTAGTTTGTTTAGATATTCAGGTACAGAAAATTTAATACGCTTATTGCTTGAAGCAAAGGATATTAAGCTTTTAGAAAAAGAAATGAAAGCTGTGGAAAGCTTTTTTATGAAAGCATTGAATGCTTAAAATCTTGCCTTTAAAATTTTGGCTTGTTTTTGCTTTAGTTTTTATACTAGATCAAGCAAGCAAGTGTTTGTTTTTACAAGGGCTTGAGTATAAGGGTGAATTTTTTGATTTAGTTTTAACCTATAATACCGGTGTGGCCTTTTCAATGTTTGCCTTTTTAGGAGAGTATTTAAAATATATACAGCTTGTTTTTATTTTGGCTTTGTTTGGGTATTTGCTTTATCAAAAAGACTTTTTTAAAACGCATTTGATTGCTTTTGCTATTATGCTATCTGCTGGGTGTTCTAATTTACTTGATCGCTTTGTGCATATAGGTGTAGTGGATTTTGTATTTTGGCATAAGTGGTTTGAATTTGCTGTGTTTAATTTAGCTGATGTGATGATAAACATTAGCGTAGCTTTGATTTTAATAAAAGAAATTTTTAATAAAAAAGGAGAAAAATGTTAGATTTTTTGAATGAATGGTATTTATGGATTAAAATGGTGCATTATTTGGCTTTTGTTTCATGGATGGCTGGATTGTTTTATTTGCCAAGACTTTTTGTATATCATACAGAACATAAAGACAATAAAGGCTTTGTAGAAGTGGTGAAAATTCAAGAAAGAAAATTGTATTTTTATATCCAAACTCCTGCGATGATAGCTACTGCAATCACTGGAAGCTTAATGATGATGGCTAATAAAGATGTGTTAATGATAGGTGGGTATATGCATGCTAAATTAACCTGTGCTTTGCTTTTGATCATTTATCATTTGCAAAATTATTATTATTATAGACAACTTCAAAATGATACTTGCAAAAAAAGCGGGAAATTCTTTAGAGCTTATAATGAAATTCCAACGATATTATTTATAATTATTGCGATAATGATGGTGGTAAGACCATTTTAATAAAAAGCCTTAAAAAAGGCTTTTTATCCTTTAAACTCCATACTTTTAAAATCAAGTGGATCAACATTTTCTTGCATGATATTAATGCGTTCTTTATCTTGTAAGCGTTTATCATCTCTAAATACAGCACGCACTAAATCCATACCTGTGTAAAAATCTTTCATTAATACCATAAACAAATAACGTCCAAATTCACTTGTATATAAAGTATTGTTTTCTTTTTTTATAGCTTTACTTAGTTTAAGGCCCAAAAGCTCGATGAAAAGATCTTTTTCTAAATTACAATCTAAAGTTTTGTTAAATTTATCAATTTCGATTTTACCAGTAAACATTTCGGTTAAAAAGACATATTTGATGATTTCTTTTTTACCAAAATTAGCTTTAGCAATATTTGCATTTTGTTTTTCTTTGATGAGTTTAGAATAATCATTTAAATTAAAAGCATTGATTAAAAGTTCTCCATCTAAAAAGCTAAAAGCCCCACTTCCAACGCCTAAATACTCATGATGGCTACTTACATACTCATCATTAAAGCTACTTTTTTCTAAAGAAAATGACCATGCATTATTTCTTTCATAATCTTTGAAAAAATCTACAATGATTTTATAAAACTCAAATTCATTATCTTTAAAACTTACTCCTAAAGTTTTTGCGATATTATCTTTGGTTAAATTGGATTTCATCAAAGGATAAGTTGTGATTTGTTGAGGTTTTAAGCTTTTAGCTATTTCTAAATCATTGAGTAATTGCTCTTTGGTTTGAGAAGGAAAATTAAAAATCAAATCAAGACTCATAATAGGAAGCACGCCTATGGCTTTAGAGAGTTTTTCTTGAAGTTCTTTACTTGAACCAAATTTATGATATCTTGCTACTTTTTTTAAAGTATCATCATCAAAACTTTGTATACCGCAACTTAAACGATCTATAAGCCCTTTAAACATTTCTAATTTTTTTGGGTCAATATGGTTTGGATCGGTTTCACAAGAAATTTCTTTGATGTTAAATAATTTTTTGCAAAGTTCTAAAGTTTTAGCAAGCTCTTCTTCGTTGATCAAAGTAGTGCCACCACCCACATACATAGAAGTAAAATCAAATCCTTTATCTTTGACTTGTTTGATTTCTTCTCTTAAACTTTCAAAATATCTTTTTGCTAAATCTTCATTGTAATAATACTTATGAAAGCTACAATATGGGCAAAAAGTATGACAAAATGGTATGTGAGCATAAAGCATATAAGATTTTTTTGGATTAACTTTTTTTTCTTGTCCTTCTTTTAAAAGTTTCACATCAAAACCATTTTCTAAAGATTTTTGCATAGCTTTGTGTGAGTAAGAAAGAGCTAGGTTTTGTAAAAAATTCATATTTTTCCTAAATTTTCATTTTGTAGTTATTTAAAAAGACTATAATTGTATCATATTTTTATAAAGGCTTTATAATGAAAAAGATTTTTATAGCATTTTTTGTATTTTTACTAGGACTTATAAGTGTGTCAAATTCTGCGCCTTTAGATGAAATTTTCCAAGATGTTAATGTTTCAGGTAGTATGCGTTATCGTTTTGAGCATAATAGCCCAAAAGATAGAGGAAATAATAATTTTAATCAAAGAATTCAAATTCAAATGCATTAACAACTAAGCCTTAAAGACTTAGTTGTTATAAAAGTTTTCCTTTAAGTTTTCTTCCATAGCTTTGATGTTTTCTTTTGATTCTTCTTTAGCGTTAAATCCTCCACCAAAAGCTTTCATAACATCTACAATGGAATTTGCAAGCTCATAAGATGAGTTAGTATAAGAAAGTTTAGCATTTAAGTAATTTCTTTGATCTTGTAAAAAATCAGCCAAGTTAATCACACCATTTTCATATCTTAAGGTGGAAATTTCATAAATTTTACTTTGAGCTAGAAATAAATTTTTATAATTTTGCTCATTTTCATAATAGCTTTGGCGGTTAAATAAAGCAAGTCTTATTTCCCCAAAGGCTGTTTTTAAGGTATTTTCATATTGTAAAAATGCTTCATCTTTGGTAAGTTTTGCAATATTAACATTATTCATAATCTCACCCCAATGAAAAATCGGCATTGCAAAATTTCCAGCTACATTCCAAGTATTGCTTCCATGTTTGACTAAAAGATCTAAATCATTACTTTGAAAGCCCAAAAGTCCTGTTAAAGAAAGGTTTGGTAAAAATGCAGTTCTAGCTACTCCAACAAGATAGTTTTTTTCTTCTAAAGTTTTTAAACTAGCTTGCACATCGGGTCTTTGAAGTAAAATTTCACTGCCAATGCCCTCAGGTATGCTAAGTTCGTATTGTCCTATTTTTTTATACTCTATGCTATTATAAAGTATATCATCAATATCATTTGAAGTTAAGATTTTTAAAGCTTTAGTATTAGCTTCTTTTTGAATTTTAGCATTTGTGAGTAAAACTCTTGAATTTTCAAGCTCAGCTTTAAATTTGTTAAGCTCATACTCACTAATCACTCCAAGTTTAAAATGCTCTAATTTTAACTCATAAGTTTTTTGATAACTTTGAGTTGTTTCTTCTAAAATTTTTACCTGCTCGCTTAAGCTTGCTAGATTAAAATAAGTTTTTACTACATTAGAAATTAAGCTTAATCTCGCACTTTCATAGTCAAATTCACTAGCTTGTAATTTTGCTTTTGAAGCACCATAAGTATCTCTGTATTTGCCCCATAAATCTACTTCATAGCTTAAATTTAAACCCATATTAAAATCATTACCATAAGCAAATTCATTGCTTTTGTTGCTTGGAGCATTAATGCTAGTTTTTCCTCTTGCTCCACTAGCACTTCCATCAAGCTTAGGAAGCAAATCACTTCTTGCTATACCTAAAGTTTCATAAGCTTTTTGTAAATTCATATATGCAATTTGCAAGTCGTTATTGTTTTTTAAAGCTTGATCGACTAAGGTGTTTAAATAATTATCATCAAAAGCTTTCCACCATTGTTTATTAATGCTAATGTTTTGATCTAAACTTTTAGTGTAATTTACATCTTTGATTTCTAAATTTGGTTTTAAACTACAAGCTGTTATTAAAAAACAACTTGCAAAAATTATTAACTTACGCATTGATTTTACCTCTTTTTTTATCAAGCCATTTATTAAAACTTTCTAGTAAATAGAAAAATAAAGGTACAAAGAAAATGGCTATAGTAGAAGCTGCTATCATACCCCCTATGACACCCGTGCCTATTGCATGACGACTAGCGCTTCCTGCTCCATAAGCAAAGTATAAAGGTAAAATACCACAAATAAATGCTAATGAAGTCATTACAATAGGTCTAAATCTTAATTTTGCTGCGCTAATAGAAGCTTCAAAAATACTTTTTCCTTTTTTAAGGTGTTCTTCCATGGCAAACTCAACAATCAAAATGGCATTTTTAGCTGAAAGACCTATTAAAAGTAAAAGCCCTGTTTGAAAATATATATCATTTTCTAAGCCTCTAAGCCATACAAGAAGTAAAGAGCCAAATACCGCAAAAGGTACAGCAGTGATTACTGCTAAAGGCATGAGCCATCTTTCATACTGAGCCGCTAGGATTAAAAATACAAATAAAAGTCCTAGTACAAAAGCTACTTGACCTGCACCACTACTTGTAACTTCTTGATAAGCTGAACCTGCCCAAGCAATAGAATAATCCTCTCCTAAAGTTTCTTTAGCAACTTGTGCAATAGCATCGATTGCTTGTCCTGAAGTATAACCAGGAGCAGGATCACCTTGTACTAGTGCTGATGGGAACATATTAAAGCGTTTTACATCATCAGGTCCAACCCCTCTATGAAGTGTTAAAACGCTATCTAAGGCTATCATAGAACCATCTTTTGCTCTAACAAAGATGTTTTTTAAAGCATTTTGTGTATTTCTAAAATCTCCAATGGCGCTAATATTTACACGATAATTTTTCCCAAGCATAGAAAAATCATTTACATAATAAGTCCCTATAGTAGCATTTAGCGTGCTAAATACATCAGCTAAATTTAAACCATAAAGTTTTACTTTATCACGATCAATTTTTAATTTTAATTGCGGGAAATTAGTATCAAGCGTTGTTCTTACGTTGTTAAGTTCAGGACGTTTGTTTGCTGCTTCAACTAATTTATTTACATCCGCTTGAATTTCATCATAGCTTTTACCACCACGATTTTGTGCATACATTTCAAAACCACCAGTTAAACTTAAGCCTTGGATTGGCGGTGGATTAACAAAGAAAGTTTGGAAATTTGGATTTAAAAAGTATTGTTTGTTATACATTCCTGTTAAATCAAAACTACTAGTATCTCTATCGTTCCAATCTTTTAAATTCACAAACATTGCACCGGCATTTTCTTTTAAAGAGCCTGTGAAAAGATCATAACCTATAAGACCTACAATATTTGTTATGTTTTCATTTTTGCGTAGTTCTTCTGCCATAGCATCCATGGATTGAGTAGTTCTATTAAGAGAAGATGCTGCAGGTAGATTAACAATAGTTAAAAAATTTCCTTGATCTTCAGCTGGAACAAGTGAGTTTGGTACTAATTTAAATAATCCATATAAACCACCTATTAAAAGAAAAAATATTATAACAAAACGTACAGTTCTTTTAAGTATATAAGCTACTCCGGCTCCAAAAACTTCAGTAGACCAATCAAAAATATCATTAAATTTTTTCACAAAATAAAATGGTTCACCCTCGTTTCTTTTCAAAAAAATCGCACACAAAGAAGGAGTTAGAGTTAAAGCCACAAAACCTGAAATTGTAACTGAAATTGCAAGGGTTATAGCAAATTGTTTTTGAATTTCTCCCACAAAGCCAGATATAAATGAAACAGGTATAAATACTGCACAAAGTACAAGAACGATAGATACAACAGGCGCAGCAACTTCATCCATGGCTTTAATAGCTGCTTCTTTTATGCTTATATTTGGATCTTCATGCATGATTCTATCGATATTTTCAACCACAATAATCGCATCATCAACAACAATACCAATGGCCAAAACTAAAGCAAAAAGTGTAAGTAAGTTAATACTAAAGCCTAAGACATATAATCCTGCAAAAGTTCCTAAAATAGAAACAGGCACAGCAATCATAGGTATGATAGTTGAGCGGAAATTTTTTAAGAATAAATACATTACAATCACAACTAAAATAAGTGCTTCAAAAAAAGTTTTTACCACTTCTTTAATAGAAGCTTTAATAAATATAGTTGTATCATAAGGCACTTTATAAGCTAAGCCCTCAGGAAAACTTTTAGAAAGTTCTTCAAATTTTTTCTGTACTAATTCAGCTGTACTTACTGCATTTGCTCCAGTTTGTAAGAAAATCAAAATAGGAGTTGCATCATTTCCATTTAATCTACCATTGAATGTATATTCTCTTGAGCCCAAAGAAACTTCAGCCACATCTTTAAGTCTTAAAAAAGAGCCATCGCTATTTGCTCTTATGATAATATCTTCAAATTCTTTGGTATTTTTTAACCTTCCTTGCATAGTTACTGAATACACATAAGGAGATCTTTCTACCACAGGCTCTTGACCTATCTTACCAGTAGCATATTGAGCATTTTGCTCACTAACTGCAGCGATAACATCAGTTGCAGTAACTTGGTATTTGTTTAATAAATCAGGATTAAGCCAAATTCTCATAGAATAATTTCTTGAGCCAATAGCTACAGCATTACCCACACCAGGAACCCTGGCAAGATCATCTAAGATATTTAATGCAGCGTAATTATATACTTCAAGTGAATCCATAGAACCATCAGGAGAATACAAAGTAGCAACCTCTAAAATGCTTGAGCCAGTTTTTCTTACACTAACACCGGTTTTTTTAACATCTTCAGGTAGTTTTGCCATAGCAGCTGAAATTCTATTATTAACATCAACTGTTGCTTGGTCAGGATCTGTACCTATGTTAAAATACACACTTAAACTCATATCACCTGAAGAGCTTGAAGTTGAATCCATATAAATCATATTTTCAACTCCATTGATTGCATCTTCAAGAGGAATAGCCACTGTTTGAGCCACTGTTTGAGCATCAGCACCTGAGTAATTTGCACTTACTTTTACAACGGGTGGAGTTAGAGAAGGGTATTGTTCTACAGGTAAAGAATAAAGCCCTATAATCCCTGCTAAAGAAATGATAATAGCTACAACAGAAGCAAATACAGGTCTTTCTATAAAAAATTTAGAAAACATTATTTATTCTCCATTACGCTAACGCTTGCACCAGGACGGATTTTTTTGAAGTTATTTAAAATCACTTTATCGCCATTTTTTAAGCCCTTGTCGATGATTGCTTTATCAGAAGTCTGATAGATAACATTAACAATAGTTTTAACTACTTTTCCATCTACTAAGGTATAAACATAAGTAGCGCTATCATCTTGTAAAAGTGCAGCTTGAGGAATTTCAAAACCATCTTTTTGAACAAAACCACCAACATGAACATTTGCAAAAGAACCAGGCATTAAGCTTGAGTTATTATTATCAAAAATAGCCTTTGCTTTTACTCCACCACTACGAGTGTCTATAACGCTATCTATAAAATACAATTTTCCATTAAAAAGCTCTCCGCCGACATTAGCTTGTACTTGGATATTTTCTAATTGCCAGTTGCCACTTTGAATATTTTTATTCATATTGATTTTATCTACATCAGAAATATAAAAGTCTGCAAAGATTGGATTAATGTTTGTAATGCGTACAAGCTCAGTTGATGAAGCATTTACATAATCACCCACATCCATTAGTGCATCTCCTAAAACCCCATCAAATGGAGCGCTTACCACGGTGTATTTTAAGTCCAATCTTGCATTAGCAAGCTTTGCTCTAGCACTTTCTAAATTAGCCTTGGTAGAATTAAATTTAGCCAAACTTGCATCAAATTCTTTTTGTGAAATAGCATTTTTTTCTATTAGAATTTGATCTCTTTTGAAATTTTTTTCAGCATCATCAAAATTTGCTCTTGCGACTAAAGCATCTCCATAAGCCATATTTACAGTTGCTTGGTATTTATCAGGCTCTATAAGAAAAAGCTTATCGCCTTTTTTAACAGCTTGGCCACTTTTGAAATATTTTGCTTTGATTTCACCGCTTACTTTAGGCTTGATCACCACATCTAACTCAGTGCTTAATCTTGCAGGATAAGTAAATTCTAAAGGTAAATTAGCACTTTGCATAGTCATAATACTTACAGGTTGAGGAGGGAGTTGTTTAACTTGTGCATTTTTATTATCTGAGCATGCTACAAATATAAGCGAGGCACAAGCTAGAGTTAAAAGTTTTGTTTTCATTGGTTTCCTTAAATTATTTATTTAGCTAAAAAAGTAATTTATATTACAAAATTGTATGATTGTTATTCTATCAATCTTTGGTTAATTAAAATTAACAATTCCTTGAGTAAAAAGCTTAACAACTTTTTTTGCATGATTTTGTTGCTCTTTTTTACTCATTAAAACCTTATTTTCAAAAGTACTTTGTATAAAAAAGGTTCCCCTAAGCATAGCACAAAATGTATAGCTTAAAAATTCAGCATTTTTGGCTAAATTTTCATTATTTTCTTCTTCAAATCTTTTTTGAAGAACATATTCTACTTCTTTTCTATTGCTTCCTTTAAACCACTTCCCAAAATCAAATTTTTCATTATAAATTTCAGAATATAAAAGCCTTACTATAGCTATGGTTTTAGCGTCATTAAAAATTCCCAAATAAGCTTTAGCAAATTGATATAAAAATTCTTCTAAATTAGCATTGGGTGAAAGTTGCATATTTTTTTTCAAAATAGCTAGAAAATGATTTTCTGCAAAATCATTTAAAACCGCTTCAAATAAACCTTCTTTACTTTTAAAATGCTCATATACACAAGAAAATGAACCACCAGCTTGCTTGATAATATCTTTAAGATTGGTTGCTTCGTAGCCGTTTTCTAAAAACGACTCCGCAGCAATTTGTTTGATTTTTTCAAGCCTTGCTTGAGATTTTGAAGAAAGTTTTTTTATCATTGGTGTTTTTTGTGCTCTATAATTGAGTTTTTAGGATAGACAAAATTACTTTCTCTTGTGATTATGATATTTTTATCATCAAGTGCATATGCTTTAATAGTTAAAGGTATTACGGTATCTTTTCTATCATTATCAGCTAGTTTTTTAGTAGCTTTTAGTACAACTATTTGTTTATCTTTTTCTCCAGCTTTTAATTTAAAAGGTTTTTTTGGTCTAATGATTTCTAAACCATCATCAATACCTTGTAATTTCACATCAAAATAATAATCATGTGCTTTATTATCAGTGTTTTGGAATAAAAATACATAAGCATTGCTAATAATTAATTCTCCATCATGTGCTTTTCTAATTTGATAAAGCTCACTAGAGCGATTAATATTTAAAAGCATATTTTCTTTTTTGCTTCCCATTAAAACTAAGGCTGCAAAAACACCACATAAAACTACTAAATATCCGATAGTTCTAAATCTAAAATATTTTACCTTCTCTCTTGTTTCAATAGCTTTTGCACTAGTCCAATTAATCAAACTAGGGCGATCAAATTTAGCTTGAATTTTCGAGCAAGCGTCAGCACATTCAAGACAATTAATACACTCAAGTTGCATTCCTTGGCGTATATCTATATGTGTAGGACAAATTTTTACACAGGCTTCACATCCTATGCATTCACCTTGTGGTGGTTTTTGATAAAGTTTAGTATGCCCATCATAAATCACTCCACCTCTTTTATCATCATAAATGACTTGAACGGTATTATTATCAAACATTACAGATTGAATTCTTGCATAAGGGCATACATAAACACAAAATTTTTCACCCAAATACACTATATCAAAAGTAAAGGCCAAAGAAGCACAAAACAAAATTCCCAAAAGCAATAAATGATCAGCAGGGTTTTGAATATATACAAAAAAATCTTCAGGTGGTACAAAATACCATAAAAATGCACTCATCATTAATAGAGAAAAAAGATAAAAAATCACAATGCTTAAAGCTTTTTTGATAAAAAATCCATCGACTTGTTTTTGTTTGTTTGCTGTGCTTTTGTGTATTTTAAATATTTTTGTTTGCAATAAATCTCTATAAATAACCCTAGCAATGGTTTGAGGACAACTCCATGCACACCAAATTCTTCCTGCTAAGGTAGTAACAAAAAGTATGGTTAAAAACATACCCATAATAAGAAATGGCATTAAATAAAGCTCTTGGGTATCAAAAGCTATAAAAAATAAATTAAGTTTTTTATGATCAAAACTTAATAAAAAGAAATGATTTCCATTGATTTTGATAAAAGGCAAAGCAATGAAAATAACCATGGAAACGATATAAGCTATATATCTTTTCTTAGTATAATTAGTGACACAGGCACTCATTTTGATTTCCTTGTAAAATATTTTTTTAATTGTAATACTAGAAAAATTAAACCAAACTTTGTCTTAATTAAGAATTTATGTTTAATTTTTATTTATGTAATTATTACAAAAATAAATTTTATTTTCAAGTAAAATTATGGTATAATCAAAACTTTCAAATTTTTAACGAAAGGTGGTGAGGGTCGTGCCAGGAATCAAGGTGCATCCTAACGAGTCTTTTGATGAAGCGTATAGAAAATTCAAAAAACAAGTAGATAGAAATCTAGTTGTTACTGAAGTTCGCGCAAGAAGATTTTTTGAGCCTATGACTGAAATTCGCAAAAAACAAAAAATTTCAGCTCGCAAAAAAATGCTTAAAAGACTTTATATGCTTAGACGCTACGAGTCAAGACTCTAATACCAAAAAGCCGAATTTTCGGCTTTTCTTCGATTATTTTTATGTTTCTTTGGATTTTAATCATTCATTTTTTTGGACTTATTTTACCAGGACCTGATTTTTTCTTAGTAAGTTCTTGTGCTTTAAGAGAAGGTATTAAAAGTGCTTTAAAAGCAAGTTTGGGTGTGAGTTTAGCCATGAGTGTGTGGATTATACTTTCTATACTTGGCTTGAGTGTGATTTTTCATCAATTTCCATTTTTGCAAATCGTTTTATCAAGCTTTGGAGCTTGCTATCTTTTGTATTTATCTTATGGGATTTATAAAAATACAAAAATAGGTAATATAAAAGTTCAAAAAACTCATATATCTGCATTTTTAAGTGGCGTTATAACAAATTTATCAAATCCAAAAGTTATTTTTTATTTTGCTAGTGTTTTTGCAAGTTTTGATTTTGCTCAAATGCGATGGATGTTGATAGTATTAGTGTTTGTTTTGATCTTAGAAACCATAATTTACTTTTCTTTGATTTCTTTATTATTTTCAAAACCTTTCATGGTAAGAATTTATCAAAAGAATTTAAAACTTATTGATTATTTAAGTGCTTTTATATTTTTTGCTTTTGCTGTATTTATTTTAAGTAGTAATTTAATGATTATGATAAATTAAAGCAATTAATTTTTATTAATACTTTTTTTGTTAAAATCTTATTAAGTTAAACTTATAAATTTAGGAAAGATTATGAAACATATAAAAACTATACTTAAGCTTAGTATGATAAGCGGTATTGCTGCTATAAGTGGCGGTGCTTTAAGTGCGTGTAGCAACAATACAAATGATTCTAATAATGCATTAAGCCAAGCAGCAAATACTCAAGGTGCTTTTGTTATCATTGAAGAAACCGCTCCAAATCAATACAAAATCAAAGATCAATTTCCAAGTGATGAAACTAGGGTGGTTTTAAAACAACTTGATGGTACAGAAAGAGTTTTAAGTAAAGAAGAAATGGATAAATTAATCCAAGAAGAAGCTGCTAAAATAGACAATGGTACCTCAAATTTAACAAATCCAAATAACGCTCAAATGAGTAGCGGAGGACTTTCTTTAGGCGAAACATTGCTTGCAAGTGCAGCTGGTGCTATACTTGGTAGTTGGATAGGTTCAAAGCTTTTTAATAATCAAAATTTTGCAAATCAACAAAGAGGAGCATTTTCAAATCAAAGTGCTTATCAAAGAAGTGTAAATAGCTTTAATAAAGCAAGTACAAGTGCTACTTCAAGCTCAAGTGCGAAAAAATCAGGCTTTTTTGGTGGTGGCTCTAAGGCTACCTCAAGTTCTTCTAACTCTTTTGGATCTTAAGGGTAAAAAATGAATTTTTTAAAAGTAAATCCTTTAGAAAAATCATATTTAGATCAAATTGGCTTTTCATGGCATACAGATAATGATGGAAGTGATTATTTAGATTCTAATTTAGTTTGTGTTAGGGAAAATGAAGCAAATGCATATTATGAAGCAGTAAATGAACTTTATGATATGTTTGTGGCTGCTGCGCAAGAAGTGATTGATAATGATCGTTTTGATGAGCTTGGAATTCCTTTTAATTTGGTTGATGCGATTAAGATGAGTTGGGAAAATGATGTGCATTGGCATTTATATGGTAGATTTGACTTAGCAGGTGGACTTGATGGTAAGCCTATAAAGCTAATAGAATTTAATGCTGATACTCCAACATCTTTATTTGAAAGTGCTATTTTACAATGGGCTATTTTAAAGCAAAATAACCTAGATGAAAGCTCGCAATTTAATAATATATATGAAGCCTTAAAAGATAATTTTAAAAGACTTATCACTTTAGAAGAAGATGTAAGTGAGTTTGAAAAATATTATGAGGGTTGGAAGATATTATTTTCTTCAATTGCAGGCAGTGATGAGGATATGATCACAACCAAACTTTTAGCACACATTGCTAGTGAAGCAGGTTTTGAGAGTGAGTTTTCTTTTATAGATGAAGTAGAATTTTCGCCCGAAGGTGTTTTTAAAAATGATGTAAATTTTGAGTATTTTTTCAAACTCATTCCTTGGGAGAGTATAGCCATAGAAGAGGGTGAGCTTGCTATGCTTTTAACTCAAATCATGCAAAATCAAAAAGCAATCATTTTAAATCCTGCTTATACTTTACTTTTTCAAAGTAAAGGTATAATGAAAATTTTATGGGAGCTTTATCCAAATCATCCTTTATTGCTTGAAACAAGTGATCAACCTTTAGTGGGTAAAAAATGTGTTAAAAAACCTGTTTTTGGTAGAGAAGGAGCCAATGTTTCTATTATAGAAGCTAATGGAGATGTAAGTTTTGAAACAAAGGGAGATTATCAAAATAATCGCTTTGTATATCAAGAATTTGCTGAGTTTAACAAAAATGAAAATGATTATTATCAAGCAGGAGTTTTCTTTGCTTATGAGGGTTGTGGATTAGGTTTTAGAAAAGGTGGTTTGGTGCTTGATAATTATTCTAAATTTGTAGGACATATAGTAAAAGATTAATGAAAATAGTATGCTTAGATACTGCTACCTTAGGTGGAGCGGATTTAACGGTTTTTGAAAGTCTTGGCGAGTTTGTAAGTTATGACTTAACTTCTAAAGATGAGGTTATTGCAAGAATAGCTAATGCGCAAGTTGTGATGATAAATAAAATCATCATTGATAAAAAAGTGATTGATAGCACCAATCTAAAACTTATTTTACAACTTGGTACAGGGGTAAATAATATAGATGTAGCTTATGCAAATTCTAAAGGTATAGTGGTAAAAAATGCAGCTAGTTATTCTACAAAAAGTGTTTTAAGCCATACATTTGCCTTGCTTTTTGCTTTTTTAAATCAAATTCCATATTATGATAAATGGAGTAAAGAAGGCAAATGGTGTGAGAGTAAAATGTTTTGTGATTTTAGTAAGACTTTGCATACTTTAACTGGTAAAAAACATGGTATTATAGGACTTGGAGCTATAGGTAAGGAAGTAGCTAAGGTTTCTCAAATGTTTGGTTCTAAAATTTGTTATTATTCTACCTCAGGGACTAATAATAATGATGAATATGAAAAAGTAAGCCTTGAAGAGCTTTTAAAAACTTGTGATGTAATTAGCATACATGCGCCTTTGAATGATAAGACAAAAAATTTATTAAGCAAAAAAGAACTAATGCTTTTAAAAGATGAGGCTATCTTGATTAATGTAGGACGTGGTGGAATCATTAATGAAGCAGATTTAGCTCAAGTTATGAATGAAAAAAATATCAAAGTAGGGCTTGATGTACTTGAAATAGAACCTATGATTAAAAATCATCCTTTGTTTGGTATTAAAAATAAAGAAAATTTAATCATCACTCCACATGTTGCATGGGCAAGTGAAGAATCCATACAAAATTTAGTCCAAATTGTATTTAATAATCTTAAGGAGTTTATAGAAAATGGCAAGTGAACATAGTTTTGATATTAGTGGGGAAATTGACAAGCAAGAGTTAAAAAATGCTTTAGAACAAGCTAAAAAAGAGCTTGATAGTAGATATGATTTAAAAGGCATTAAAAGTGAAATAGAGTTAAATGAAAAAGAAAGTGTTTATAAGCTTACTTGCTCTAGTGAAGCAAAGCTTGAAGTGTTAAAAGATATTGTTATTTCAAAGCTTATTAAAAGAGGGATAAACCCTAATGGTATTAAAGAGTTAAGCAGGGAAAGTGGAGCAAATTTTAGACTGAATTTAAAAGTTAATGACGCTATTGATACTGATAGTGCTAAGAAGATTAATAAAGCTATAAAAGATAGCAAGCTAAAGGTAACTTCAAGCATTAGAGGTAATGAAATTCGCGTAGTTGGTAAGCAAATTGATGATTTGCAAAGCGTGATGAAAATAGTAAAAGAACTCAATTTAGAACTTAATCTTAGTTTTAAAAATCTTAAATGAAAACTTTACTTCAAATAGTTTTTTTGTGTTTTGTGTGTGTTTTTTTAAACTCTTGTGTTTTAAAAAGTAAAACACAAGCACAAAGTGCTTATGTTATTTTAAAAACTCCAGAGTTTAAATTTGCTGATTATGGTTTTTTATATGAGGGAAAAAATTTTACAAGTTTAGAGCTTTATAGTGCTTCTAAAGCCTTACTTGAATTAAAAATTAGCGATAAAATTTGTGTTAATGGCATATGCTATGCAAAAACTTTTTTTAATAACAGATTTTTTAATAATGAATATTATGATGATTTTTTACAAGATCTAATCTACAAAAGACCTATTTTTTATGGAAAAAATAAACAAACTACTTCTTGTGGTTTTACTCAAAAGATTGTAAGTAAAAATTATGATATTTTTTATGAGGTTTGTGATAAAAATATGAGTTTTAATGATAAAAAATCCAAAATCAAATTTAGCATAAAGTCAATATAAAGGAAAATATGAAAGATTTAAAACTTTTTCTTAATGATACTTTTAAAAGCAATATTTATAAAAACTTACAATGTAGTGAAGATGAAATTTTAATCTTAAAGCATTTATGCAAAAATTATTTGCAAGCAAATGCAAGTACTAATGCTTATAATCTTCTTAGCGAAGTTTTTAAAAATGATGAGTATGAGTATTTAGATCATTTAAAAGATCTTAAAAATCTTATAGAAAAAGGTTTTATTGTTCAAATTTTTTCTGATTTTAAAGCAAGTAAAAACTCAAGCTTGCTTTTAAATTTGCTACAATGTGAGTTAAGTTTAAGTGAAGTCTTCTTGCAAGTCTTAGAAAATAAAACCATACAAGATTATATGCAAGATCAAATTTATGAAGATCATATTGCATATTTAAAAGATGAATTTTTTAAAATCGAGCTTTATCAAAGATTGCGTTTTTTTGCTAAAAGTTCTCAAAGCAAGAATATTAAAAAAGATATAACCACCTTTGAAGTATACATTAAAGAGCGTTTAAAGAAAAGTAAAATTTCTAATGTTTTAGCAGATATTTTTAAAGAATATGCTTTAAACGATAATGAATGTTTGATATTTATTAGTTTGTTAAAAGAAGAGTATTTACTAAATACTGAAAATTCTTATAGTAGAGATTTTAATTTTTTGCTTCATTTAATTAGCGAGGATGAGGCTCAAAAGCAAGAAAATAAAGCTTTGCTAGAAGAAGATTCTAAGCTACTTAGTTCAAATCTTTTAGAATATGATGAATTTGTTAATTCTTTGGGTGATATAACTAAGATTTTTTATTTAAGTGATGATATTTTACAAAGAATTATTAATTTTAAAGAACCAAAGAAAAATAAAAAAATTAAACTTCAAAATTTAGTTAAAGAGCAAGATATTTTTGAGCTAATCGAGCCAAATATCAATATAGATGATGTTATTATGCCCCAAAGTACTAAAGATTTGTTAGAAAGCATATTAAAACAACAAGATAAAAAGGTTTTAGAAAGATTAAATAAATGGGGTATAAAAACCAATAAAAACATAGAAGCTAAGATAATTTTCTATGGCCCTGCTGGTACGGGTAAGACTATGAGTGCGCTAAGTATGGCAAAAGCTATGAAAAAATCCATTTTGAGTTTTGATTGCTCGAAAATTTTAAGTAAATATGTGGGCGAGAGTGAACAAAATGTAAGAAAGATTTTTGATACTTATAAAGAGCTTTGCCAAACAAGTAAGCAAAGCCCTATTTTACTTTTAAATGAGGCGGATCAGTTTTTAAGTACTAGAGTAGAAAGTAGCGCTGGTGCTGATAAAATGCATAATCAAATGCAAAATATTTTTTTGGAACAAATCGAGCGCTTTAGTGGAGTTATCATAGCAACAACTAACTTTTTAGAAAGCTTAGATGTGGCTTTTTCAAGAAGATTTGAGTATAAAATTGAATTTAAAAAGCCAAATTATGAACAACGCTTAATGATATGGCAAAAAGCTTTGCCTAAAAATGCTAAATTTGAAGGTACTTTTGATTTAAAAAAATTAGCCTCATATGAATTAAGTGGAGCTCAAATTGTAATGGTGGTTAAAAATACGGCTTTAAAAGCGGCTATTTCTAAAGATGGTGTTTTTAAAATGAGTGATTTTTTACACACCATAGAAAAAGAAATAGAATCTTCATTTGATAAAAATAAGATAGTTGGCTTTAAAAATTAAAATTCACACAAATTTCACAAGCAAATAATATCATTCTTTCAACTTTTAGTTAAAGGAGAAAAAATGAAAATGAAATTAATGTTGGCTAGTTTGGTTTGTGCAAGTTCTATGTTTGCAGATATGATTGTTAGTCCAAGTGCTTTACCTCAAAAGGCTCAAGAGTTTTTAAACACTCATTTTAAAGGAGTAAATGTAGGTTATGTAAAACAAGACGTGGATTCTTACGAAGTAAATTTGGTTGATGGAACAGAAATTGATTTTATCATTAATGGAGACTGGAAAGAAGTTGATGGTAAATACAAAGGCATTCCAACAGGATTTATCCCAAAAGAAGTTGTTGCAAAAGTGCAAGCAGCGCAACCAAATGCAGCTATTGTAGAAGTAGATAAAAGAATTAATGGTTATAAATTCAGAACAAATAATATGATGGAAATTTATACAGATTTTAAAGGTAATATTTTAGGTCAAAAATTTGATGACTAATCAACCCACCTTTATATC
>NZ_JAKMQS010000040.1:0-1708 GCF_025771685.1 Campylobacter sp. IFREMER_LSEM_CL2194 | reverse complement strand
GCTTATAAATATAGCTTTGTTGTTTTTATACTCATCTATATTTAAATTATTTATATGAGTATAATTATCATGAGTATTCTTAGCTATACCTGCACTAATTATTATTTCCCCTTCTCTTTTATCAGAAGCTGTACCTAGGGCTAAGTTATCAAAGATAAAAGTATTATTAGCGCTTTCATTTTTTGCATTAATAATATATACATTAGAACTAGCTGCACTTGAATAATCTTTAATATTTAAAGTATTATCATTAGCATTTTCATTAGCTCTTAAAATGATTTTAGAACCTTTATCTATATTAGAAGCATTAGATAAAGATTGCACCATATTATATTTTATAGTGTTTTTTTCTAAATTATCAGCTTCTATAATAGCAGTTAGGTTTCTACCTGATTTTACATTATCTAAAACTATACTATTAGCATTAGCACTACTTGCATAATAATCTTTATTATCTATACTAACCTTACTAACTCCATATAAGTATAAAGGCATAGCTATATTTGAGTTTTTAATAACAATATTGTTATTATTTGCTTTAGAACTTAGAGTTTGTGCTGCTGTGATTTGAATTTTATCTTGATGATTTTCAGTGGTAAGTCCTTTGGTTAAGTCTCCATTGATATTTATACTATTTCTACTAGCTCCTTTAGTAGCTACTCCACCATAAAGATTAAACTCATTTTTACCTGTAAAATTAGAATTGATTTCAAATGGCTTTTTAAGAGTAATATTAATATTATTATCATTAGCTATGCCATTATTAGTTATACCTGCATAAAAGTCTAAGAGTGCTTTTACTTCTATATTGGTATTTAATGCTAATAAGGTTTGCAAGTCTTTTATATCTATGGTGTTTTTATAAGCATTGCCTTGTATGATTTTACCCCCATAAACTGCTCCTACTAAAATAGCATTGTATGCTAATGGAGTATTTTTAGTATCCACTCTTAAATCTAGTTTTAAATCATTAATAATTACACCATTATTGCTTACTTCATAGCTTTGATTATTATTTACATCTACAAAAGCTCCACCTAAGTGAGTAGCAGCTGATGTTGAATAAGCTCCACTTGGACCATGGACTAATAAAGAAGCTCCATCTATAATAACCTTATTATTTTTAGCATTGCCATTATAAGTATAAGCTCCCACTACATGAGTCATTCTCTCATCAAAAATATTATCCCCTAAAGTGCTTTGTTTATAAGGGGTAGTATGAAAGTCTATCTTTACTCCCTTATTTAATATCACAGTATTATTATTAGTATTAGCATCAACCCCAAAAGCACCTAAGATATAAGGAGCACCATTTAAAGGTAAGGTATAGGTGTTTTCAACACCCATATTTACATAGGCATCTTTTAAGAAATTTAAAGTGTTATTGCTTGCTTCACCTTTTCTTGCTATAGCTGGAGTGATTAAAAAATTATATTTATTATCTAAGCCACTAGCTTTAGGATTAATTACTTCTTTATCGGTAGGTTTTAAATAATATACTGAAGATAATTCCCCTGCTTTTAATACTAAGGTATTATTATTTGCTTTTGCATTAAAGGTATAGGCTGAAACTAAAAAAGGTATATAGCTGATTTGATTTAGGGTAGTATTAGCTGAGTTAGAACTATGAAAGCCATTAACTACAAAAATATCTTCTTTAATACTTGGAGTGAGTATGTCTTGTTTAAAATATAAATCATTCATTTTT
>NZ_JAKMQS010000039.1:0-1729 GCF_025771685.1 Campylobacter sp. IFREMER_LSEM_CL2194 | reverse complement strand
CAAAACAAAAGCCAAACAAAGCTAAAAGAGCCTATAATAAGACTTCATTATAAAAGTGATAGATTTCAAAAAGATAACCTACCTATCTATAATCTTTTGATCAATAATGAAAAAAAAGAACAAAATAAAGCTTTAAGTGAATTAAATATAGATCAAAAAGATTTAAAAGATATAGAAGATGTTAATATTCTTAATCAATTCAAACAAGACTTTAGTAAAGATTATGAATTTAAAGAATTAAATTTTAGTTTTGATACTAATTTAATCAAACTTTATTTTATTATCCCAAAAAATATTGCTAAAGTTTATAAAAGTGCTTATAAAGAATTTGAATATAAAGATTTAGGAGCAGGGTATTTTACACAGCTACATGAGTATGATAAAATCATCAAAAATTCCCTAGAAGATAATAAAGAATTAAACGAATATCATTTTAGTTTTTTAGCTCCTGCTAAAATGCAAAATTTAAAATTTCAAATCGCAAATGGACTAGATGAGATCTTAGAAGATGAAGATAGAAAACAAGAGCTTTATGTTTGTAAATTTGTAGTAGTGAATGGGATTAAAATATGAAAATAAAAGATTTCACCTTAATTACATCAAATCATAATTTGGAAATTGAGTTAAAAAATCTTACCGAAAATGCTAATAAAATTATTTTTATATGTGGTGATTTTGATGGATATAAAGAAGCTAAGAATTCTTTGTATAAGACACTACATACTATTGAATATAAATTTAAAAGTAACAAGAAAAAAACTTTTAAAATCATACATTTAAATCAAGCTAATAAAGATGAAATCACAAAAGAACAAAAATTTAGTTCTGATAAAAATTTATCTAGTATTAAAAAAATTATCTTTAATAATTTAAATTTTTTAAATAATGCAATCAATCAAAACAAAAATAAAACGCTCAATAAAATTATTGATGAGAGTAATGAAGAAAATATTGAAAATTTTTTAAAAGGAGTTCAAAAAGAATTAAATACATTATTAAAAAATATCAAAGAATCTGATTATTTTGAGCAAGAGATTAAACCAAAGATACAACTTACCCTAGATACACTTTTTAATACACTTTTAAAAAATATCACTCAATCTAATGATGATGAATATAAGCAAATTATTAGAGCTATAGCAAAATTTTTTATCAATATATTAGATTCTGTAACCAATCTTAAAAAACCTATCTCTTTAGTCAAAAAAAATCCTTATGTTTTTGTTGTAAATACATTATTTGAAGTTTATAATTCTTCTTCTGACTATCAAGAGTATAAGGAACAAAAATATTATTATGATTTCGCTTATCCACTTTTAGAGCTTATTACTAGTAAGCTTTATCCTATTATCGCTTTGTGTAATGAAGAAATTTTATCTGATGTATTGATTATAGATGATAAAGTATTATTAGATTTTTCATCTTATTCTAATGTACCTTCTATTAGTCTTTATAAAAATAGTTTTTATAAAGTTATTTTAGATGGAGAATTTCAAGGTATTTTTGATCATTTTTTAGAAAATAATCCAAAAATTGAAAATGAAAAGTTAGATAATACGCTTTTGATTAATTCTAGTTTAAAAAATTTTGATACAACATTAAAAAAAGCAATCAATTCAAATATCTCTGAACTTAATCATTTCTTTTATGCAGAATATCCTGATTTAAATTCTTCCATACTAGTAGAAATGATACTAGATAAAAAAAATACTGATCAAATCAATACAAC
>NZ_JAKMQS010000038.1:0-1748 GCF_025771685.1 Campylobacter sp. IFREMER_LSEM_CL2194 | reverse complement strand
TTGTGTGTAGTGTAGGGATTTTTATCATTCCTATGGTATATTTTTATATCAGTAACAATTATGATCAATTCACTATTTTATTTATTATGTTATTTATTTTTATATTGAATATGCTTTATATTAAAAATTTTTTTGCATTATTGTTGCTTGTGATATTAATATTTATATATATGAAATATCATGAGTTTATCTATAATTTTAAAATTTTATTTTTTATTTTTGCACCTATAATTTTTATCTTTTTAAGAGCTTGGAGAATTTTAATAACTTTTTTATGTGGATATATTTTTTTAGTGGCTATGGTATATATATTTGAGTTATTAGGAGGATTTTATAAATGAAATATTATGTTACGATTTATATTGATCCATTGGTAGAATGTTTTTTGGATTTTAAAAATCAGTGTTACTGGCAAAGAGAAGACTTCACTCACGCTTTCTTAGGACTTACCAAAGATAAAAGTCCTGATGAACTTGATAAGATAGATGAACAATTAAGACAAGGGTATCTTAAAAATAAAGAATGGGACAAGATAGATCAAAAATGGTATGAAGCTAAAGAACCTAATGAATTCAATGATGATTTTTGGGGTTTTGGAACCGGAATTGCTAATGTTGCAGAATCTCTTATAGGAACTCCTGGCAAAGTATTTAACAATAACCAATATGTATTAGATAGCAATATTGATAAAAATTGTTATATTATTAAAAAACTAAGAAGCCCTCAAACTTTCAAACCTTCTAATCGCTGTACTTTAGAACTTTCTAAAGAACAATATGAAAGCTTACTTGTAAATATTAAAGCTGATTTTGAAGCCACAAAAGAAATCACACCTAATAGCGAAAAGCCAATCAATGAAGAATTTACCTATAAACTTCTTGAAAATAATTGCGTTACTTGGGTTATTCGAAAACTTTCTGATATAGGAATAGAGCTTATTGATGATGAATATAAAGTGCCTGGAAATTTGATAGATATCTTTGGTTTGATCAAATTTCTTCACTCTATCTTTTTGAAATTTCAAAATATTGATGATAATTTACAAAGTGTAAAAGGTGCAAGAGCTTTTATTACTTGGACTAGATCTATGCTAGATAATAATTATATATGTTATGTAGATCAGGAAAATTTAGAAAAGAAAATACAAACTTTTTGTAAAAAAAATATAGAAAATCAAAGATATTACGAAAGTATTAAAAAATTTTATAATGAAATTTCTCAACTTAAAAGTATATATAATAAATTAGATTTTTGTTTGGAATCTATCACTAAAAAATTTAATACAAGCATAAAAGGCGATTTTAAATTGATTTATTTTGATAGAAAAGATAGACAAATTAAACTTTTAAAAGCAGATAATGATTATGAAGCTATTGCGATACAAGATTTAGATTTGAGTCAGAAATATAATAATTTTAGTGTGAGTAAATTTTATCCTTTTATTTTTATACCTAAAAATGAAATGAATTCAAGAATGCTTTATCATAAATATGATTATGGTAATATCTCACAAGAATATCAAAAAGATAGAAATGAATTTTATTTTAATGTTTTAGCAGGAGAAAAAAGCGATAAATATTGGAGTTCTAGTTATCATAAAATGACTAAAAATTTAAGGAAAATTCATGCCTCTTGAAAAAGTAAAAGAAACAATTTTTGCTTATGATAAAGAAGTGATTGATTGTGAAATCTTAAGGGCTAAAAATGTTGATTTAACTCATTCTAAAATTTATTTCAAAGGTGTATTA
>NZ_JAKMQS010000037.1:0-1826 GCF_025771685.1 Campylobacter sp. IFREMER_LSEM_CL2194 | reverse complement strand
GTGGAGCAAAAACGAAGGCAAGGAAGAATTAGAATATGCTAAGAATTTAAGCAAAGAAAACTATAATCAAGAAAAAGTTACACAAATGATTATTAAAAATCTTAAGATGATACAAGCTAGTATTGAAGATATAAGAATTTTAACCTCTTATTATCCTACAGATGAAGATGTTGAGCTTATGAGACAAGCTGGGCATGTTACAACAAATTCAAATAC
The DNA here is from genome assembly GCF_025771685.1 of Campylobacter sp. IFREMER_LSEM_CL2194. Lineage (NCBI taxonomy): Bacteria > Pseudomonadati > Campylobacterota > Epsilonproteobacteria > Campylobacterales > Campylobacteraceae > Campylobacter > Campylobacter sp. IFREMER_LSEM_CL2194. The sequence continues at coordinate 1,610 of NZ_JAKMQS010000037.1, read as the reverse complement.
TGATATTATACTTTATCTTTTATATAATGAAGGAAATATCACAAATCAAAAAACTTCTTTTTTATTTGATAAGGAAAGATTTAAAGTTTTTGAAGATTTTTTATTTTTTCTAAATACTCGTTTAGAAGAGGATTTTTTGCAAAAAGATATTCATAAGTTTGATAGCTTTGATGTAGTTGGAATTGGAATGTATATTAACACTCTAATTGGTTATAATTGTGCATTTACTGATATGTATTTGAGTGAATTTTTACAAGATTATATTTGTGATTTAAATACCCCTAAAACTATAACAATTTTAAATGGTATGAGTCAAATTAACATTGCTACTGACAAAGTTTTATTGTTTTTTAATAAAGAATTAAAAATACACACTGATAGTCATTTAAAAATACAATTAGAAAAAGCGATCTATAATTTTAAGAAACTCAAACTCGGTCAAAAACAAATCAATCAGCTCAATACCCTACAATCTAAACTAAAAGAATGCACAAATGAATGAGATAGAACTTAACACTCAAAATAAAACCTTAAACGAAACAGAAAAAGAATTGCAAATTCCTTTAAAAGATGCGGGTGTAGATGAAATAGGAGAAAAACTACTTAAAGAAATAGAAGATGTAAATAAAACGGAAAATTTTATGCACCAAAATGAAGTTCAAGCCATGAAAGGTATCACTGGTTTTTTAGATAATGTAACAGATATTGGCTCTAAAGATTACCTACTCCCTTTTAAAATCATCATAAAAAGAGCAGATAATACCCTTAGTGGAATTGATGCTTTAATAGAATATCAAAAAACAAAAGATGGTTTAAAAGTTTCTGTAAAAATTGGTTCTGAAATTATTGCTTCACAAATTTTTACAATAGGAATACCGATAATAAGAACAGCAGCCATTACAACTTATAGCGCAATAGCAATTACAAGCAGCACCTTGTTAGGTGTTTTAGCAGCCATTAGTATTGTTGGCACTAGTATGATAATTCTTTGGTGGATTAATTCTAAAATAGAAGATTGGTTAAAAGATAGTGGTATTTCTTTTATTGATTTTATAAGAGAATATGAAACTCATTTAAGTTCTGAAGAAAAATATTATCATAACTTAGCACATTGTCATCAAACACAAATTAAAAATATGCAAAGAATTCAATTATATTATAATGGTAAGATTTCAAAAGATTTAAAAAATTATTACTATCCTTTTTATGATGTTAAAAAAACTCCATCTTTACTTAATGAAAAAAGTTTACTCAAAAGCATATCAAAAGATTATAAAGCATTAAAATTAAAAGATACAATAGATAACATCCACATTAACTCAGAATTTTATTTATTAAAAGCTTTATATTTTTGTGAAAGTTTTACAAGTTTTAATCAAAACAATCAAGCCTTATTTAACGAAGAAAAATTTCCTTATCATTCTAGCTTTTATACTATATTCTTATTGCACAAAGATAAAATCACAAATACTTATTTAAATGCAAGAAAAGAACTTTATAAAAGCGTTATAGAATTTAATTATTCTCAAAATAAAACCTTACTTGAGAATTTAGAGAAAAACGACACCAAAGAAGATTCTAAGCTATTACGCTTTTATAATCTTTCTTTT
>NZ_JAKMQS010000036.1:0-1867 GCF_025771685.1 Campylobacter sp. IFREMER_LSEM_CL2194 | reverse complement strand
CCCAGTTTCCAAACATTAACTATCAAAGAGCATAATTACATCTGTAAAAGCAAACATTCATAGATAACTCCTTAGTTTTTAAAGATCTAGTTTTTTACTAGATCTTTAAAGATATATAGTTTTAAATATGAATGAGATTATTTATAAAATATAAAATTAGGAATAAAATTAAATTATAATTTTAAAGATTTAATTTAATATAGTTTGATTATCTAAACTATAATCATTATATACTAATAATTTATAGTATAACAACATACTATAACTTCAAATATATATCCCAATAAATACATATTTTTGTTTACTTTAAGAATTCTCATATAAAACTATGATATAATACAAGCCATAGTTTTAATTTTAATAAGGAGAATTCTCATGAAACTAGTTAAACTTAGTTTAGTAGCAGCTTTAGCTGCAGGTGCTTTTTCAGCAGCTAACGCTGTTTCACTTGAAGAAGCTATAAAAGATGTTGATGTATCAGGAATGTTTAGATACAGATTTGAATCTGATAGATATGATGCGGGAAAAAATGCTCATAAAACTGATGATAACGGCAGACCAGTTCCTGGTATAAGCAATGGTTACAACAGCTCAAAAAATAATGAGCACAACTTTAAAGCTCAATTAAACTTCAAAGCAGCTTTAGATGATAACTTCAAAGCTTTTGTTCAATTCCAATACAACACTAGCGAATTAGGTTATGGTGATAATGGTGTAAATCCAAATAATTCTAATTATAAAAAATCTGGAACAAACACTCATGACACTTTTGCTGTTAACCAAGCTTACTTAGAATACACTAACGAAGCTTATGCTACAAATGTAATTTTCGGTAAAATGGAAGTTGGTTCTATTTGGACTGATGATGCAGTAGGTACAGGAGCTAAAGTTCTTAACAATTCTATCGAAGGTTTAACTTTTGCTGGTTATTGGTTTGATAGCTTCAATGATGAAGATGATGGTGATTTTACTGGCTTAGGAATTAAAAATTCATCTTTATACGGTGCTGCTGTATTAGGTGATTTTGATCCATTTGCTTTCCAAGTATGGGCAGCTTATGCTAACAGCTGGGCATTCTTATATGCAGTAGATGCTAGCTATAAATTTGCATTTAATGATATGAACTTCAAAATTCAAGCTCAATACTTAGGAAATAGTTTAGATAGCGAACACACAAAAGCTGGAAGCACTCTAGATGATGGTAACTTCTATGCAGGTAAATTCAGCGGACAAATCTCTGCATTTGATTTCCAAGCTGGTGTAGTTGGTTATGGTGAAAAAGATAAAGATACTCTTGTAACTTTAGAAGATTTAGGTAGGGTTATTGCTCCAGGTCAACAAATTTTCTATTCTGATGGTAGTGATTTAAGAGGTGATATGGGTGAAAACTTCTTCTATTTTGCAGGTTTAGGTTATACTTTTGCTGAAACTTTAAGAGTAGGATTTGACTATATTGGTGGTAAAACTAAATACGAAAAAGTAGATACAGATAAATACGAAATGGTTGGAAGCATATCTTATGCTTATAGTCCAAAACTTACATTTAGTGGATTCTATTCTTACCTAAGTGAAGATTTCAATACAGCTGGTGTAGATAATGCTGACGATCAATTCATCAGACTTGAAGCTTTATACAAATTCTAATTATAAAAGCTAAGCCAAAAGGCTTAGCTTACTATATCTAAAATTATTTCTTCTTTTAATCCTTGTATTTTAATTTCTTTTATTTTTAAATCATTTGGTAGATTTTCTAGTAAAGCTTCTTTACTATGTATATTTTTACTTGCTAGTATTCTTAATATTTTACCCCTATAAGCCTTTGCAAAATGACTTAAAGTTTTGGAATTTTTTAAAAAAGTGAGGGTAA
>NZ_JAKMQS010000035.1:0-2072 GCF_025771685.1 Campylobacter sp. IFREMER_LSEM_CL2194 | reverse complement strand
TCAATGCTTTTATAAAGTTCTTTTCTTGCATTTAAGTAAGTATCATTTAGTTTGTTTTTATGAGAGATAAAGATAGTATAAAAACTAGAGTTAAATTCTAATTCTTTTATTGTGTTTTCATCAAATAAAGCTTGCTTATCTTTATCATATAAAACATAATCTTCACAAAAATATAAAGCTTTTAATAAATAGAGTTTTGAATCAATGTTGATGTTGTTGATATCTTGCAAGTTTAAAGTCTTTAGTAGGTATTGTTTATTAGCAATAATACTTAAGCCTTGATTGGAATTTAAAAAAGTATTTTTTTCTTGTTTTAATTGAAAGCTTAGCTTTTCATTTAAAGATTTAAATAAAGAATTAAAAATTTCATTTTTTATTCTATTATCTTCTTTATAAAGTTTTAAATCAAATTGATATTTTTGTTCTTCTTGTTCAATGATTTTTTCTTGTTCTTTTAAATCTTGTATGTTTTTTAAATATTCTTCATCTATAAAATTGTAAGTTGTAGAAGCTATACTTGTTTTAGTTATAAGTTCTTTTTTCTTTGCTAGAGCAAGTTTGTATTGTTTTGAATAGCTAGGGTAGGGGCGTGGAGTGAAGAGGGAGAAAGGATTGATTAGTTTTTGAAAAAAATCATTTGGATGATCAATACATTGACCATTAGGTGTTATAGAATTACTAGGGCATACAACAGGAGGTTTAATTTTATCTGCGATTTTATTAAGCAAATCTTGAGTATTTATTAGCAGTTTTTTTGCTAATTCTTTAATGTTTTCAGAAAAATAGTAAGATATAACACTTCCTCCAGCAAAAATAATTATACCAAAAATAATTTTTCCTCTAAACAAGATAAGTGCTATTTCTTTAGAAATATCTAAGCCTTTTTTTAAAACAAAATCTTGTATAACTTCTTCTCCTAATTTTACTAAAACTTTAGTTATATCGCCATTGTTAATATACTCTAAGGTATATTCAGTAATTTTTAGTTTGTTATCCACTTTCTCTGTAATAACTTGAACTTTTTGAATATAAGGTTGTAGGGTTTCTTTAGTGGGAGAGTTGGAGGAAAGGTCAAGTGCCTTATTGTTTCCTTTTAAAAAGTTATTTATACCTCCACTAACTTCTCTACCACTTTCTATAATCTCTTGTCCTTCTCTTAGAGCTTCTTTTATACTTTCTTTAATGTTAATAGTAGTATTGTTTTCATTATTAACACTAGTATTATTTTCATTTGCATTCATCTAAGGCCTTTTGGATTTTGTTTATTGTATCTTCTAGAAAAGGTAATATATCCTTACGATAATTCCTAAAATTTTCTTTTAATGTCTTGTCGAAAAGTTTTGAGCCATCAGGATCTAAATTATTAAATATATTATACCCCTCTTTTATTTTTTGAAACATGAAATTTCTATTTTTAAAAGAACATAATTGATTGTTATGAAGTAAAAAAGAGCTTGGAATTGATATTTTAAAATAAATTGCTGCATTTTTATATTCGGTTCCCTTATCCAAATAACCTATGCTATCTAAATAATCATAAAATTCTTCACAATGCTTTATAAATTTAAGTTCTTCTTTAAAAATTTGTTTTTCTAAATCTTTAGTAGAGGCTCTTAAGTTTAGGTATTTTTGTTTTTCATTTGAGTTTAAATTACTTATGAAATTAAGATAACGAAAAAAAATTCGTTCATTACCAATTAAAAAGTGAAATGTGTTAGCGTAATTTTGAAGAGAAGCTCGGTAATATCTATCCTTAAATCCAAAGAATTTAGCCACCTTAAAATCAAAAATAGCCTTTTGCATTTTTGCATTTAAATCTTTAAAGTCTTCTAGTTTAGGCTGATAATCATCTACAATTTTAATCATATCTTTAGGACTTGGATTTAAAGTCATTTTTTCAATAATTCTAAATTCTTGTTCTTTTTCAAAGAGATGATTTGCTTCCCAATAAATCGTATATAAAGGAGAATAAAGTAATTTTGCAAGCACGGCAAGTATTATGATTAATATAATACAGGGTATATAAAATCTTTTAAGTTTATAAAAAGGTTTTTTCATTTATATTCCTTGAT
>NZ_JAKMQS010000034.1:0-2160 GCF_025771685.1 Campylobacter sp. IFREMER_LSEM_CL2194 | reverse complement strand
TTACTCCTCCTTTGTGGCTTTATGCAGATGGGATAAAGTTAGGGTATGAGATAGGAGATGGGTGTAATACAGGTGAAAAAATAAAAAAACTCATTTTAAATAAAATACGTAGAATAGGAGATCCTACAGCTTATGCTACCATTATAGAAGCTAGATTTTCTGCTGATCTTGTCTTTAAAAAACCTAGAAAAGACAATGAAGCTTTAGATGAGGATCAAGTTATTGGAAATAAAGCTCAAAGCTTTATTTATAGAAATCAAGAAGACAAAGAAGCAAAAGATCAAAAAAACCTACTGGCTTTAAATTTTGCTAAACACAATAAAGATCCTAGAAAATTCAGACATCATCTTAGCCCACGCACTAAAAACTTTGTATCTCGTTATGAAGTTATAGATCATGTAAAAAATACTAACATCAGTGGTTATTCTCATACTGTTTTTAAAGATACAAGTAAAAATGATAATACTTATATCTTGGCTTTTCGTGGCACTGAAACAGGTGGAACACAGCTATTAAAAGATGCATTTTTTACAGATGGTTTTATTGCTTTGAGGCTTGGAATTCCACAAGTGGTGTCTTTGATGAATTATAGCGATGAAGTTTTAAAAATCATTAGAGAAAAGCATGGGAGTGATAATTTTAAAATAGATGTTGTGGGGCATTCTTTAGGAGGACATTTGGCTCAATGTTTTTGTATCTTTGGGCAAAAAAAATATATTCAAAAACTTTATACTTATAATGGAGCTGGTATAGAAGGTGTTGTAGTAAGTCTTGTAAATATTTTTATTAGAGTTATTAGAGTTGTTTTTAAATTATTAGTTAAAGGAATTAAAAAACTTTTTGGTTTTGGTATGACTAGAAAAACTTTAGATAATTGCTCTAAAGTTTTAAATGTGGAAAATGGAACCGATGGTTTGATCGAAGAATGTAAAAATTCACAAGGACAAATAGATCAAAAAAGACTTGATGAATGTGCTTTAAATATAAAACAAGCAAGTAAAGGCAAAACAAGTATAGAAATACATCATATAGAAACTATAGCTAAACCTATCCCTGATAAAGAAGATTTTTCACGAGAATATAGACAAGCACTAGAGTCATCAAGATCTGTGATAGCTGATTTGGGTTATAAATATGGCTTAGATATTAAAGATAAGTTTGATTATAAAAATACAGACAAGTTGCATTTAATTCATATAGGAGAGCTTGAAAAAAATTATTTGCTAACTAGCCATTTTATGTATAATATAGTTTGGGCGAGTTATTTTTATGAGCATTTGATAAAAAATAATGAAAATATCAAAGAATTTAAAAAGGATATTGCCTGTGCTATGGATTATCTAAATTCTTATGCACAAAATTTAATCGACTTAAGTGAGAAAAATAAGCTTTTATCAGGAGATCAAATAGATATCCAAGATGAAAATCAAAATTATATTAGCGTAGTATTGGATAAAATTTTTGATAACTTGTGTAAAAATAATGAATATAACAAGAAAGAATTTAATCTTATTTATAAAGATATACAAGAGTTGTTTTATGTAGGTGAATATAAAAATGTAAATAGATTTGTTATTCCTGATTCTTTTTTGGTTTTAGAAGCTATGCAAATTTATATAAAAATACTGGATAAACCTATATTAGAAAAACTATCTAATAATGACTTCGAGCAGGATTTAGATCATGCTGAAGCAGTTTATAAGTGGTTGCCTTTCATTGTTAAAGATAAAAATAATCAAAAAATACTTACAGAAGATAATATAGGGAAAATCTTAAATTATAACTCTGAGTGCTTTAAATGTCTTAGCTTGGAAAATGATTTGGATTTTTTTCAAGCTAGAAAAAAGCAAATGATTAATTTGATTTATGAAAATAATTGCACAAGCTATTATCTTAATAAAAACCAACCCATTAAAACAAAAGTAAAATTTAATTCTTCAAGTTCGACTATATTTGTTAATTTGCCAAAAGAAGAAGTTTTTATTTTTGCTAATTGTAGGGATTTGATTGATTGTGATGAGATTTATAAAAGAGTAGCTACTAAAGTAGGTGTTGCAGTTGAAGAACTCCAAAACTATCAAGCTTATATCTTCCTAAACTCCACCCTCCTTACAGGCTCAAGTGAAATTCCTAACAATCCTTTTTACTTTGGAGAATTAG
>NZ_JAKMQS010000033.1:0-2177 GCF_025771685.1 Campylobacter sp. IFREMER_LSEM_CL2194 | reverse complement strand
AGTGGCTTATTTGACTAAATAGGAGTGAAAAATGAGTAGTGTTATTTTATTTGAAAATAAAGAATTAGGACAAGTAAGAACAATAAGAGATAAAAATAATGAAAATCAACAATAATATAACACCAACAAATACTACAAATGACAAAGGTATTTTATTTTTACAAAAAGTCAATTTTAGTTCATCCTCAAGCCATTTTATATGTGTTGCCCATTGCCAAAAGAATTTATAATGAGCATACCAATCACTAAATAATATTTGTTCAGAGATGGCAATTGAATAAAATTTATTTTCAATCTCTTTCATTTTAGATACATCTTTATCAAAATTCGCATCATTAGGTTTAGCCTTAACTGAATAATATAAACTTTTTAACTCATTGAATAGTTTTGTAATTTCTGAACCTGATGTTTTATATATATTTTTTTTATCATAATATTTAGAAATATAAATACCTATTATTCCAAAAATAATCAAACTTGCAGATACTATTTTAATATTTAGCTCATCAATAAAAAGAGCTAAAATACCAATTGCTAAGGAACAAAAACTAAGCATATTAGGTATTTTATCAACTATATCAAATGTAGCAAAACTTTTTTTTGCACCAAATCCTATGTTATAGGCACTTTCTGCTATCTGTCTCAATAAATCTTCTTTAGTCATGAATATATTCCTTCACTGATTGGCACATGAATTCTATCTTTGGCAACTACTATATTATTTTGAACAATATAACACTCAACTATATGATCTCCACGAAAAATTGTTTTCTCGTTTTTTATCTTAGCTCCCTTAATAATCTGTCCTCTAATCATATTTCTTTTTTGTGCCTCATCGCCCCTATTCAAAACTTTCCAATAAATTTCAAAATCTCCTCTTGTATCATTACGAATTATTTGAAATTTCAACTCTTTATTTGGTAACAATTTGGCATTTTTAGCAAGAATACTCGAAAGTTTATCCGGTCTAAATCCTATTTGAGTTACTTCACAGTCGATTGATAAATCATATCTAATATCAACATCGTACTTATCTTCTATAAATTCTTCTGTATTTGTCCAAGCTGATATAGATTCGTTCATAGCTTCTGTAGTTAACTGAACAGCTGATGGAAAGCTTCTTCCAAATATCTTTTTCCACTTCTGATTAGCATTTTTGTTTTTTTGTGCTTCAATAGCCTCCAAAACTAACTTATGTGCTTTTTTTGCTTTTGTTTGAAATTTACTTTTAATATAAACTTTTTGATTGCTACCAGGTGCAAAAACATAGTTTGTATTTTGCAAGTCTGATAAATATTTAAAAAAATCTTTAATTAACTGATCATAGTGTGCAAAACTTTTGTCATTATAATATGTAGTTGAATTTAAAAAATTATAAGCTAAACTATCAATTAAAAGTCCACCCATTGCCACACCATGGTAGTTTTTCCAAGATCTAATCATTTTACATAAATTTCTTAAATTTTTATTTTTTTCATGTAAATCACATATAGCTTTTATTTCGAGTCGTGGATTAGTATTTTTCCAACTACCTCCATTGTTTGTATCTGGATATAAAAAACTTCCATCCTCACATTCAAAAGCCGGTAGCACTTCTATTTGATAATTAGTAAAAGATATGACTACAACTTGCCCATCTCTTCGCATATCTGTTTTTGGATATCTTGATTGAATAGTTTTTTTAACTTCTTGAAGTAATGCTGATTGTCTACCACATTTAAATCTTTTATATTCTTTCTGCGGTAAAATATAAATCATATCTAAATCAGAAATGCCTTTAATTGCAGTAAATCTACCATAGGAGCCTACTTGCAGACTATTTGATGTTCTAGATTCAGTATTTCTATATTTAATATTAAGTACTTTTGTAATTTCTTCATATCTGTTACTAATTTCTTCTTTATTATTTATCGCTAGATTTTGAAGAAACTCTTGAAAAGTACTTGATACATTCATACCATAACCTTAGCTTTATTCATATATATTTAGTATGCAATATTAACATATTTTACTCAATAAAAATAGCTTGTTATTAGATTTTTTAAATAAGTTTAGCAGTTTTAATTATATAAAATATATAATTGTATCATTAAAAAAATTTTATTTTAATAGTACACCATATTAAATAAAAATTTTAATTGTTTTTTGACTTCATCAAGACCTTTATTTAAAAAAAT
>NZ_JAKMQS010000032.1:0-2465 GCF_025771685.1 Campylobacter sp. IFREMER_LSEM_CL2194 | reverse complement strand
GTGTGGTTTGATCATTATTTTTATTATGATAATGTAGAGCAATTAAAACCACGTTCAACTATTATTGAAAGTCATAAATATTATTTGAGTTGTAAAGTTAAATCAAAGGATTTCTTTGAAAGAATGATTGAGTTAAATCGAGATACTTTTTGGTTTTCTGTTATGGGCATGATTGATTTTAAGTACTTGAAATCAATCAAACTTAAATTTTTAGATGGTGTTATTCACGAAGACCATCACTTTGGGAAATTACTTTTTTTTCAATCAAATTTTATTTATATTCTGACACAAAAATTATATTTTTATCGTATAAGACAAAATAGCATTATGGATTATGATTTTAGTGGTTTATATATACCAGAATATGATAGATTTACGTATGAAATTTTTGATAAGAATTATTTTTTATATAGAAAATACTTGACACTTTCCAGTAAAGCTTTAACCGCATTAATGGTATTTAAATTTATTCATGAAAATGAACATTTGAATGGTATGATGTTATTAAAGAAAGTTTTTTGGTTAAAATTAAAAAATTGGAGAAACAGTTTAGTTGATTTTGATGATAAATATTTAAATAAAGCAATATCTTTGACAATAAAAAAATTTTATATAATGTCTAGTAATTCAGCTATTAATCTAGAATTAATGATAGATTTTGCTTCTGATATTGCACATATAAGGAATAATGAAACCAACTTAGTATTATTTTATAGCAAATATGGAACAGCAAAATTAAGAGTTCAGAACCATCTTTCTTATAAATTGGGAAAAGTTTTAATTATAAATTCCAAGAGTATCTTTGGGATATTGATGTTGCCAATCTATTTGTTATCGATTATAATTGCGGATTGGCAAGAAAAGAGAATATATCATGATAATTTAAAAAAAGATCCATTGTCGGCTTTACCTAGTTTGAAAAAATATCCTGATTATCAAGAGGCTATTAAGATTCAAAATCATTTTTCCTATAAATTGGGACAAGTATTGATTAAAAATTGTAAAATATGGTATAATGGTGGTATTTTTAAATTGCCATTTAGTATTAGGAAAATTTATAAAAGTAGAAAAAATAAATGAAATAAATATTTTAGGAAAGGTTAAATTTATGAAAAATAAAATTACAATATGTTTTGCTATCAATAATGAGTTTTTTTTATATTTACTTGTTACTATACAATCTATATTAAACAATATCAATACTAAATATTTTTACGAAATTGTCATTTTTTATACAGATCTTAATATTTCGTATAAGCGATATTTGAATGGATTAAAAAATTTAGAGCATTGTTCTTTTAGAGCTATAGATCTTAATGAACATTTTAAAGATATAGACAGTTCTATTTTTCATGAAGGAGAACGTGTAACAAAAGAAACTTATTATAGATTTTTTATTCCAAAAATTTTAAATGAGTGTGATAAAGTTTTGTATTTAGATGCTGATATTTTAGTATTGAGTGATATTTCTTATTTGTTTGAACAAGAATTATCTGAACAGGAATTAGCTATTGCATGTCCAGATGTTGCTTTTTTGGTAGATTCTAATATTAGGGTTTCTTTTAACGAAAAACAAATGTCAAGTAGTGAATATTTTACCAACCATCTTCATATGAAAAATACAAAAAATTACTTTAATGCAGGTGTTATCCTTTTTGATATAAAGAAATGCTTGAAATTTAATTTGGAGGAAAAATTATTGAAAAAATTGAAAGATTTAAAACATCCTCTTTGGCGTGATCAGGATATACTTAATAGTGTCTTAGAGGGGAGGGTTAAATTAATAAATTTTTCTTGGAATTACCAACAAAATATAAGTCCGAATTTATCAAGATTACCTTCGAAGTATATATGTTCGGATGAAAACATTAAAATATGGCATTTTAATGGGGGACGAAAGCCTTGGGATAACATAGATGCTGAAAAGGCGGAAATATGGTGGAGTTTCGCTAAACAAACTACATTCTACGAAAAATTATTGCTAGAACTTTTTTTCAAATATAATGAGAGGGCAAATGCAAGTGTGTTTATTCAAAAAGGTGCTGTAGAGAGAGTTAAGAATCATCTTTCTTATAAAATAGGCAAGACTATAATAGATGCAAAAAATCCAATTAAATTTCTTTTTTTACCTCTTTCGATTGCATTTTTATGTATATCTCATATAGCGCAAAGAAAATTTTATAATTTTCTAATAAAATTAAACCCATCTTTTAAGATGGTACCTTTGGAAAAATATGTAGATTATAAGGATGTTGCATATGTTAAAAAACATTTATCTTATATGATGGGTAAAGCTTTTGTTGATAACCCTTTAACTTTTGTATTTAAGATAAGAAAAATTTATAGGCAATGGAAATCTGAATAATGTATACTAAGACTGTAGGCGTAGTAATCCCCATATACAATGTAGAAAAATATCTAAAAGAATGTTTAGATAGTGTAATCAATCAAACTTATACTAAATT
>NZ_JAKMQS010000031.1:0-2608 GCF_025771685.1 Campylobacter sp. IFREMER_LSEM_CL2194 | reverse complement strand
ACCAAGCGATACTAAATACTTAAAACAATGGCTCAATTTAAATTTAATAGCAAATTTTAATGATGCTTATAATTTTTTATTATCTACAATTTTACACATAGAACAATTTTCAATAAAAAAACTAAAAACCTACCCTCAACTTGCTGGAAAAATTGCTTATATTTATTATAGGTTTGATTTAGCGAAAATATATTTTCAAGTCAAATCAACAAAGAATATACAAATAAAATATGGGGATTATTTTCAAGATATAATTTACTATGAAAATACAATTAAAAAAACAATACAAAAACACAACTATAATCCCAATAAAAATTATCCTATTGTGTATTGGGAAAAATTAATTGAAGAAATCTACAATCAATTTAAATTAAATATAAAAACAGAATTTATCTCATCAAATGATAATAGCCTATTTGGTTTTTATAATCAAGACAAAACTATTATTGAAATCAATATAAACAATATAGAAAATACAGAGGAAATGTTTAAAACTATTATACACGAAATACGACACGCATACATACATCAAAAAAAACCAAATAATGATGTCTTACAACACTATATTTATTATAGCAATCAATATATTTATTTTAATAAAACAGATCAAAAATTTGGAAATAGAACAACACCAGATATTTATTTTTTTCAGCCAAGCGAAGCAGAAGCTAGAGCAATAGAAGAAAGTATCATCAAGGAGTTATGATGAGATACAAGGAACCAGATACAAAAAAACACGAACAATTTTTACAAACTAGAAAAGAATCAAATGCACTTTATTTAGGTGTAAATACTAATATAAAATGTTTTAATAATATATGTCCTAGTGAAAAAAATTATTGGTATTTTTTCAACCATATTGATTTAGAAAACAAAATCAACATTACATATAATCCCAAATTTGGTATTTATTTAGGTAAAATCATATTTAATAAAAAAGGTAACAAACTCATTCCAAAATACATACCTACAAGTATTGAAAATTTAGAAGAAGAGGTTAAAAAAATCAAAAATCCTCTATGGATAGCTGAAAAAAATGATAATTATGTTGAACCTGAAGTGATTTTTTTTGAAGATACTATTCTTGGTAAAAAAATAAAAACAACTAGAGGCAATTACCATATAACAAGCCCAAACAATCTAGAATATCAATGTAAAATAGAAAAAAATACAACCATACTAAATCAAGAACAAATCTTATCTTATGTAAATGAAATTCATAGTGAAAATGTAAGAATGATCCAAGATTATATAGACCAAATTTATAAAGATAATGGCATAAAACCTTATGCATTTGATGATGAATTTTATGAAGAATTGGGTAATTTAGGAATAATCACCCAAAGACAAGTAGAAGGTTTTAAAAATGATCGTTTAATTAAGAAAAATTCCTTATTGCTTACTATGTTAGATTATTTGGCTGGGCAAGATAGAAAAAGTAAAGATTATTTGATTACTTTTGATGATGAGTATTTTTATGATTATTTTGTTTTTAGTTTGGGTGGGTTTATATTAAAACTATCTCAAGGTATGCTTCAAAATGAAATCAATTCTCTTTTTAACCCTGCAGCTTATATAGATGATACAAAAATAAATTATAATGATTTAAATAACGAATTAATTAGAAAATATGAAAAAGAAATATTTGGCATGGGATTTGAAAAAAGAGGTAGTTATTTTGTGGATTATTTTGATTATGCTTTTGACTATAAAGGATTTTTTGAAATTCATAAATACAATGGGTTATATTATGATGAACTAAACTTAGCTTCTAGTCTAGATTCTCCTAATATTATTTATTACGATAATAATTCTTTGAAAAAATGTATACTCATTCCCTCTACTCTAGGCAAATACTATTTTCAAATAAGTAGATACCATAAAGAAGTTTTCTTTGAACTTTTAAAACCATACCATCCTGATGTAAAAAATCTTCCTAATGGATGGAGCAAGGAAATGATTGAAAAAATATAATCTTATATTTTTTCTACATTATTAATCAAGCTGCTAATATTAGAATCAATTTTAATATTATGAGTTTGCAAATCAAAAATTGCAAAAATGAAAAAACTCAAAATACATCCAATAGGTATAACAACTAACGCAAATTTCATAAATCTGCGTTGAAAATACTGCCAAAAATTTTCCCTATTAGCTCCATTATAAGCCTTATCAAAAGCTGTCTCATCTGTTAAATTTATAAGAGGAGTTAAAGCCGATGCTATATTGTTACAAAGATAAATAATTTTTTCCTCGACATCTTTTTCATGAGAATATTTTCCTTTATATCCCAAAATCAAGCAAGCATATATGAATTCCAAAAAATCTTTATTTTTAGATGGATTAGACAACCAAGAAAGCGCTATATCGTAAAAATTATCACCACCTAGAGTCTCATCAAATAATCTCACGGTTAAAGTATGATTTGCCCAAGAGCTATTAATAAATAAATCATTTTTCATTAGACTTTCATCTATAAATACGCATAAGCAATATCTTAATTTTATAATATCTTTCTCATCATACTCTTTAAAAGTACTTAATCTTGAACTCCAAACCAAAATTTCATTCACAAGCTTTTCTTTTAAATTCTCTATATAAGTAGCAC